>DASSTK010000111.1:0-6158 GCA_035707945.1 Sphingomonas sp. | reverse complement strand
GTCCAGGGAAGGCGTGATGAGGCCGGACAAGCCGATCATGTCCGCCTGCTTCTCGCGCGCGGTGTCGAGGATCGTCGTCCACGGAACCATCACGCCGAGATCGATGATCTCGTATCCGTTGCAGCCGAGCACGACGCCGACGATGTTCTTGCCGATATCGTGGACGTCGCCCTTGACCGTCGCCATGACGATGCGGCCCTTGGAGCTGCCCGCCACCTTCTCGGCCTCGATGAAGGGCAACAGGTGCGCCACCGCCTTCTTCATCACGCGGGCGGATTTCACCACCTGCGGCAGGAACATCTTGCCCGATCCGAACAGATCGCCGACGACGTTCATGCCGTCCATCAGCGGGCCTTCGATCACCTCGATCGGGCGGGGAATGGCCTGCCGCGCCTCCTCGGTATCCTCGACGACATAGGCGTCAATACCCTTGACTAGCGCATGTTCGAGCCGCTTGGCGACCGGCCAGCCGCGCCACTCCTCGGCAGCTTTCTCGGCCGCCGCATCCTGGCCGCGATAGCGTTCGGCGAGCGTGATGAGCCGCTCGGTCGCGTCCTCGCGCTTGTCCCAGATCACATCCTCGCAGGCTTCGCGAAGTTCCGGGTCGATCGCGTCATAGACGTCGAGCTGGCCGGCGTTGACGATGCCCATGTCCATGCCGGCGGCGATGGCGTGGTAGAGGAACACGCTGTGCATCGCGCGGCGCACCGGCTCGTTGCCGCGGAAGCTGAAGGAGAGGTTGGAGACGCCGCCCGAGATATGGACGTGCGGACAGCGCGCCTTGATCTCGCGGCAGGCCTCGATGAAGTCGATCGCGTAACGGCGATGCTCCTCGATCCCGGTCGCCACCGCGAAGATATTGGGATCGAAGATGATGTCCTCGGGCGGAAAACCGATGCCGGTCAGCAGCTTGTAGGCGCGCTCGCAGATGGCGATCTTGCGCTCCTTCGTGTCCGCCTGCCCCGTCTCGTCGAAGGCCATGACGACCACCGCCGCGCCATAGGCCATGACTTTGCGAGCGTGATCGAGAAACTCGGCCTCGCCCTCCTTCATGCTGATCGAATTGACGATCGGCTTGCCGGACACGCATTTGAGCCCCGCCTCGATCACGCTCCACTTGGAGCTGTCGATCATCACCGGCACGCGCGCGATGTCGGGCTCGGCGGCGATCAGCTTGAGGAAGGTCGTCATGGCCTCGAGCGCGTCGAGCAGGCCCTCGTCCATGTTGACGTCGATCACCTGCGCGCCGTTCTCGACCTGCTGGCGCGCGACCTCCACCGCAGCGGCGTAATCGCCCGCCATGACGAGCTTCTTGAAGCGCGCCGAGCCGGTGACGTTGGTGCGCTCGCCGATATTGACGAAGGTGGCGCGCGGCTCGGAAAACTCTCCCTCTCCCGCTTGCGGGAGAGGGTCGGGGTGAGGGGCCGAGCGCAGCGAGGCTTCCACGTTCACAGCAAATCCTGAAACAAGAAGAAGAAAAACAAGAAGGCCCTCACCCAACCCTCTCCCGCAAGCGGGAGAGGGCTAGAAGGGAGCGGCTAGGCCGCCACCATCATCGGTTCGAGCCCGGCGAGCGTCATGCGGCGGGCGGGCGTCGGCAGGGTGCGGGGGGCGTGCCCCTTCACGGCCCCGGCGATCGCGGCGATGTGCGCGGGCGTGGTGCCGCAGCAGCCGCCGACGATGTTGACCAGCCCCGTCGCCGCCCATTCGGCGATGAAGTCGCCTGTGGTGTGCGGCTCCTCGTCATAGGCGCCGAGATCGTTGGGCAGGCCGGCGTTGGGATAGACCATCATCAGCGCGTCGGCGATGCCGGCGAGCGACACGACATGCGGGCGGAGCTGCGGCGCGCCGAACGAGCAGTTGAGCCCGATGGTGAGCGGCCGCGCGTGCCGCACCGCCGCCCAGAAAGCCTCGACCGAATGGCCAGAGAGGTTGCGCCCGGCCATGTCCGTGATGGTCATCGAGATCATCAGCGGCGCCTCGGCCCCGCGCTCCGCGCCCGCCTCCTTGACCGCCATCACGCCGGCCTTGGCGTTCAGCGTGTCGAAGATCGTCTCGATCAGGATGAAGTCCGCCCCGCCTTCGAGCAGCGCATCCACCTGCTCGCGATACACATCCTTCAGCGTGTCGAAATCGATCGCGCGGAAACCCGGATCATTGACATCGGGCGAGAGCGAGAGCGTCTTGTTGGTCGGCCCGACCGCGCCCGCCACGAAGCGCGGGCGGCCGTCCGCCGCTTCCGCTTCGTCCGCCGCCTTCCGCGCGATGCGGGCGGCGGCGAGGTTCATCTCCCGCACCAGCCCTTCCGCGCCGTAATCGGCCTGGCTGATCGCGTTGGCGTTGAAGGTGTTGGTGGAAACGATATCCGATCCGGCCTCCAGATAGGCGCGCGTGATCGCCTCGATGATGTCCGGCCGGGTCAGCGCCAGCAGGTCGTTATTGCCCTTCTGATCGAAGCCGGTGTCGTATTTCCCGCGATAGGCGGCCTCGTCGAGCCTGTAGCTCTGGATCATCGTCCCGAACGCGCCGTCGGTGACGAGGATGCGCCGGGCGGCTTCGGCGCGGAGCAGATCAGCCTTGGACATTAAACAAACCTCCGTTCGTGCCGAGCGAAGTCGAGGCACCTTCCGGCTCCGCTCGGCCCAGCCCCTCGACTTCGCTCGGGGCGAACGGGGAGCAGGACAAGAGAATCCTCACGCCGCCTTCTCCAGCGCCGTCTTGTGGCCCCGCAGGCCGAGCAGGTGGCAGATGGCGAAGGCGAGCTCGGCGCGGTTCAACGTGTAGAAATGGAAATGGCGCACGCCGCCTGCATAGAGCTTGCGGCAAAGCTCGGCGGCGATGGTGGCGGCGACGAGCTGGCGGGCGGCGGGCATGTCGTCCAGCCCTTCGAACAGACGATCCATCCAGCTCGGGATTTCCGCGCCGCAGGCGCCCGCGAACTTGCGCGTCTGCGCGACGTTGGAGACGGGCAGGATGCCGGGCGCGATCTCGGCGTCGATTCCCGCCGCCGCCGCGCGATCGCGGAAGCGGAAGAAGGCTTCGGGCGAGAAGAAGAACTGGCTGATCGCCCGGCTCGCGCCGGCGTCGATCTTGGCCTTGAGATTGTCGATATCGGCCTGCTCGTCGGCCGAATCCGGATGGCATTCGGGATAGGCGGCGACCGAGATTTCGAACGGCGCGATGCGCTTGAGGCCCGCCACCAGATCGGCGGCGTTGCGATAGCCCTGCGGGTGCGCCTCGAAGCGTTGCTCCGCCTGCGGCGGATCGCCCCGCAACGCGACGATATGCCGCACGCCCGCTTCCCAATAGGCGCGCGCGATATCGTCGATCTCGCCCTTCGTCGCCTCGACGCAGGTGAGGTGCGCGGCCGCCGGGATCGTCGTCTCACGCACGATCCGCTCGACCGTGGCGTGGGTGCGCTCGCGCGTCGAGCCGCCCGCGCCGTAGGTGACGGAGACGAAGCGCGGCCCGAGCGGAGCCAGCGTCTCGATCGCGGCCCAGAGCTGCTCCTCCATCTTCTCGCTTTTGGGCGGAAAGAACTCGAAGGAGACCTGCGCGTCCCCCGCCAGATCGGCGAAAAGGGGCGCGTCCAGAGCGCGACGGGCTTCCTCCAGATCGGCCAATGTCGGCATCACGCAACCCTCCGCACCGGCTCGGCCGGGCGCTCGCCCAGCCACAGCTTTACCGTGAGCTCGCCGCCGGCGAGCGTGTCCGCGACGCGCGGGCTGAGCCCCGCCGCGCCCATCCATTCGGCGATCTGCTGATCCGAGAAGCCGAGCCGGGCGTGCGCCGCGAAATCGCGCAGCTCCTCCAGCTCGTGCGGCGCGAAATCGGCGATTAGCAGGCGGCCGCCGGGGCCGAGCAGCCGCGCCGCTTCCGCCACCGCCGCACCCGGCTGCTGCGCGTAATGCAACACCTGATGGAGCACCACCACGTCGGCCGAGCGATCGCCGAGCGGCAGCGCGTACATATCGCCCTGGCGCAGCTCGGCGCGGGCCAGCGCGGGCTCGGCGCGGCCGGCGCGCTCCAGCTTGGCGCGGGCGAAGCGAAGCATTTCGGGCGAGCGATCGATGCCGACGGCGCTTTCGGCGCGGGGGCCGAGCAATTCCAGCATCCGCCCCGTGCCGGTTCCGATATCCACCAGCCGCCCGATCGGCGCTTCGCCCAGCGCGCGGGCGATCGCCGCCTCCACCTCGGCCTCGGCGATGTGGAGCGAGCGGATCGCGTCCCACTCGGCGGCGTGGCTTTCGAACCAGCGTTCGGCGGCGGCGGAGCGTTCGGCGCGCACCGCGTCCAGCCGGGCGAGATCGCCCGCCGCATCGCCCTCCGCCCAGGCGTCGAGCGCAGCGAATACAGGAGCGACCCGGCGCGAGTCGCCCAGCGCCAGGAACACCCAGCTCCCCTCGCGCCGCCGCTCGGCGAGGCCGGCGTCAGCGAGAATCTTGACATGGCGGGATACGCGCGGCTGGCTTTGGCCCAGCACCTGCGCCAGCTCGCCCACGGAAAGCTCCATCGCGCGCAGCAGCGCCAGAATGCGCAGCCGCGTCGGGTCCGCCAGGGCGCGAAAGATGTCGAGCGCTTCCCGCATGGCGATAAGGATATAAGGATATCTTTATATCCGTCAATCGACTTGTGCCCTCCGCCCCCGCATGGCAAGCGGCGGAACCTTGTTCGCGGGACGGTTTTTCAGCGCGAAGATAGAGGGGTAAGCGGATGCGCGCGTTGTTGTGGATGCCGGCGCTGGCGTTGCTGGCGGGATGCGCCACCACCGGGGCCAAGACCCCGGGCGACCCCTATGAAGGCTTCAACCGCGCGATGTGGGGCTTCGATCAGACGCTCGACAAGGCGGTGATGAAGCCGGTGGCCAAGGGCTATATCGCCGCCGTGCCCTCCCCGGTGCGCCAGGGGCTGCACAATGCGCTCCAGAACGTCACCGAGCCCTTCTCCTTCATCAACGCGATCCTGCAGGGCAAGCCCAAGCGCGCGCTGAACACGCTCGGCCGCTTCGTCATCAACTCGACCGTGGGCATCGGCGGCCTGTTCGATGTCGCCGGCAAGAACGGCTACAAGCCCGCGCCCGAGGATCTGGGGCAGACCTTCGCGGTGTGGGGCGCGAAGAAGAGCAGCTATCTCGTCCTGCCCTTCTTCGGCCCCTCGACGATCCGGGACGGCATCGGCACGCTGGGCGCGCAATGGGCCGATCCCTATCGCATTCTGATCCGCAAGGAGCTGTCCTTCTGGCCGGCGGCGGGGCTGACCGCGTTCGAGTTCGTCGATGCGCGCGCCAACCTGATCGACACCGGCGCGGATACGCTGCTGGAGACCAGCGCCGATCCTTACGCGGTGGTGCGCTCCGCCTATCTCCAGCACCGCCAGGCCGAGATCGAGGATCGTGACGAGGGCGGGGCCGGGGCCGGCGGCGACAACGCCGCGCTCAACGCCGCGCTCGATGAACTGGGGCCGGACGAGGAGGACAATGGCGCGGCCAACGCCGCCGCTCCCGAACGGCCCGGCGCGCAGCCCGAGCAGGAGCCGCAGCCCGGCGACGAAGCCCGGCCGACGACCTCGCGGCCGGAAGCGGCCCAGCCCGCCGCACCGGAGACGCCCCGGCCCGCATCGCAGCCGCCGCGGGATCAAAACGGCTCGCCGCAATAGCCCTGCGCATAGCTGGGGCATTGCCACGGCCCGCGAGACAGGCTAGGCATCCGCCTCGGTTTGGGGGGATTGCGCCGATTTTCACGCACGCCCGGCCTGCCGAAGCACTTTGCTCGTCATCTAGGGAAGAGATGAACATGAAGAAGACCATCGCGCTGCCGCTCATCTTCGCGGTCGCCCTCGGCGTCGCCGCCTGCTCGAAGAGCACCACGGACAATGCGGCGAACACCGCCAACTCGGCTTCGGCGGACCTGAACGCCGCCGCCAACGACGCCATGGCCGACATCAATGCGGCCGCCGCGAACGCGACCGAGGCTTCGGCCAACGCGCTGGACAACGCCGGCGCGGCCGGCAGCAACCTGTCGAACGCGATGTGATCGCTCTCCCGCCGCCCACGCGCGGCGGGGCTCGATGACGAGGAAGGCCGCGGCGCAACCCTGCGCCGCGGCCTTTTTCATGCGCGGGGCAGTTCGGATTGCCCGCAAACCCTTGTGCTCCTGCGA
>DASSTK010000110.1:0-2352 GCA_035707945.1 Sphingomonas sp. | reverse complement strand
GCGTTGAGCGGAGCGCCGCGCCCGGCGCGCTGATCGGGGAAACGACTCGCCATTGACAAAGCGTGCCACACCGTTTAGAACATAACAAGAACATGAAAGGGAGCAGGGATGGCGCGGATCAACTATGTCGAGCTGCCGGCGGGCGACATCGGCGCGACCCAGGGCTTCTACGAGGCCGCGTTCGGCTGGGCGCTGGCCGGCTTCGGGCCGAGCTATGCGGCGACCACGAACGGGGACGTCGATCTCGGGCTCCAGGGCGACGCCGCCGAGGCGACGGCCGCGCCGCTCGCCGTGATCGCGGTCGAGGGCTTGGACGCCTGGCCGGCGCGGATCGAGGCGGCGGGCGGCGCGATCACCCGGCCGATCTTCGCCTTTCCCGGCGGCCGGCGCTTTCACTTCCGCGATCCTTCCGGCAACGAGCTGGCGGTGGTGGAGGCCGATCATTGAGGATCGGCTCCGCCCTGCTCGGGAAAGCGATGCGGCTCGCTCGCGCGGCGCTAATGCGCGCCGCCGCCCGGCTCCGCCATGTTGCGATGCTGCTCGGCCAAGACCGATTCGGGAGCCACGCCCGCCGCGGCGACGCGCAGCTTGTTCATCATGCCGGTGACGATGTGGCTTTCACCCTCCTCGAAAGGGGGAGGCCTGTACGGTCAGCTGAACGTCTCGTGCAGATCGTCCAGCCCGGCCTTGGGATCGGGGCCGAAGCGGTTCGGGCCGTGCGTGCCGTCGAAGCAGTAGAAGACGATCAGCACGATCGAGCTGACGAGCATCAGCAGGCCGGCGATTCCGGCCAGCCAGAACATGCGCCCGAACATCCCCGCGAAAGTCAGCAGCCAGAAGCCGATCGGAACCACGATCCACCAGCCCGAACGATCGGTGTCGTGCAGCCGCCGCACCGAGACGGCGATATTCGGGATCAGCACCGCCAGCGCGAAGAGATCGGTGAGAATGCCGCCCCGGAAGCCGCCGCCGTAGCTGTAGCTCTGCACGGCGGGGGTATCGATCACGCTCTGCCCCATGCCGACGCGGCCGCCGAGGCCCAGCGCCTGATCGACCATGCTGAGGATGATCGACACGATCACCACGAACAACACCCATAGCCAGAACTCCTGCCGCCGCGCGCGGCCGGTGAATTGCGCATACCGCCTGAGCGGCATCAGCATCGCCTGCATCATCGTTCCTCCCCTGTCGCGCCGGCGAAGGCCGGCCGGATCGAACGCTTGCGCGACGGAAACAGCGCCGCCAGGGCGGCCGAACGCTTCATACCCCATTCCGCGCCGATGCCGAAATCCGGTTGCGCCCGGGCGAGCGCGTCCGCGGGATGGGGAACGCACCGAGCCTCGCCTTTCCGGGCGCGGCGCACAGGGAGGCGGACTGGCGCGCCGGGGTGGACCGCCCGCTGATCTTCCTTCCGGGCCGATAAGCGCCGCATCCGGGCCGTTTTAACATTCTGTTTCCGTTCGAACCGCCATTGTCGAAGGAAGTGCCGACAGAGCGAATCCCGGGGGGAAAGGGGGATGTCCAAGCTGAGGGAGCTTCATGCGGAGCTCGCATCCTGCATGGCCGAGCTGGAAGAGCTGACCGCCCGGCCCCAACCCGATCGGGACGCCATCGCGAGCGCCCGCTGGCGGCTGAGCCGGACGAGCGGCCGCCGCACCAGGCTGCTGGAGGAGGAGATCTATCCCGCTCTCTCGGGGCGCGATGATCCCGGTCTCAGGAAATTGCGCGAGGCCAACGCGGCCGTCTCCGCCCTTTCGACCAGCCATATCGCAACGTGGAGCATCGAACGGGTCATGGCGGATTGGCCAGGCTATTGCGCCGCCTCCGGCCGTGTGCGGCAAGCCATGCGCGATCGGATCGCCCTGGAGCGGGAGGCGCTCTATCCGCTGCTGGAGGCATCCCCTCCCCCGTCCGGCACAGGGGAGAGGGACTAATTGACGGGCGGCCTGCGGCGGTAGCTCAGCGCCTCGGCGATGTGGATGCGGCCTACGCCCTCGTTTCCGGCGAGATCGGCGATGGTGCGCCCGACGCGCAGCACGCGGTGATAGGCGCGAGCGGAAAGCCGCATCGCCTCGGCGGCCTGGGCCAGCAGCTTGCGGCCGGGCTCGTCGGGCGTCGCTACCTCGGCGAGCAGATCGCCGTCGGCTTCGGCGTTGGTCGCCTTGCCGCTGTCGGCATAGCGCGCCGTCTGGATCGCGCGGGCGGCGGCGACGCGGGCGGCGACCTCGGCCGAGCCTTCGGCGGGCGGCGGCAGCACCAGATCGGCGGCGGACACGGCGCGGACCTCAACATGCAAGTCGATCCGATCGAGCAACGGGCCGGACACCTTGGCCTGATAATCGGCCGCGCAGC
>DASSTK010000109.1:0-2380 GCA_035707945.1 Sphingomonas sp. | reverse complement strand
GGAGTTCGAGAAGCGATCAAAAGCGCGCATATTTCCCTAGGACAGCCCTCGTTCCCAAAGACCAAGTCAACAAGATTGAGGTCGTGTTCGTTAATTCCCAGCACGATCCAAGCACCGAGGTGCCGAGTAATGCCTAAACTCAAGGTCGACGGGATTGAGGTCGAGGTGCCGCAGGGGGCGACCGTGCTCCAGGCGTGCGAAGCGGCGGGGAAGGAGATTCCGCGCTTCTGCTATCATGAGCGCCTCTCGATCGCCGGCAATTGCCGCATGTGCCTGGTCGAGGTGAAGCCGGGGCCGCCCAAGCCGCAGGCGAGCTGCGCGCTGCCGGCCGCCGACAATCAGGAAATCCGCACCGACTCGGCGATGGTCAAGAAGGCGCGCGAGGGGGTGATGGAGTTCCTGCTCATCAACCACCCGCTCGATTGCCCGATCTGCGATCAGGGCGGCGAATGCGACCTGCAGGACCAGGCGATGGCCTATGGCCGCGGCTGGAGCCGGTTCGAGGAGAACAAGCGGGCCGTCACCGACAAATATATGGGCCCGATCGTGAAAACGATCATGACCCGCTGCATTCAGTGCACGCGCTGCATCCGCTTCGCCGAGGAAGTGGCGGGCGTCGAGGAGATCGGCGCGGTCTATCGCGGCGAGAACATGCAGATCACCACCTATCTCGAGAAGGCGGTGACGAGCGAGCTTTCGGGCAATGTCGTCGATCTCTGCCCGGTCGGCGCGCTCACCTCCAAGCCCTACGCCTTCGAGGCGCGGCCGTGGGAATTGCACAAGACGGCGGGAATCGACGTGATGGACGCTGTGGGCGCCAATGTCCGCCTCGACAGCCGGGGGCGGCAGGTGCTGCGCTCGCTGCCGCGCGTCAATGACGAGGTGAACGAGGAGTGGGCCTCGGACAAGACGCGCCACGCGGTCGACGGGCTGGTGCGCAACCGGCTCGACAAGCCTTATGTGCGCATCGGCGGCAAGCTGAAGCCCGCTTCGTGGGAGGAGGCTTTCGCGGCGATCGCCAAGGCGGCGGAGGGGCTTTCAGGGGATCAGGTGGCCGGGCTCGCCGGCGATCTCGCCGAGGTCGAGAGCGTCTATGCGCTGAAGCAGCTCGTCACGGCTTATGGATCGAAGCTGCACGAATGCCGGGTGGACGGCGCGTTGTTCGATGTGGCGCAGCCCGCCTCCTGGCGCTTCAACCCGACCATCGCGGGGGTGGAGAACGCCAAGGCGATCCTGCTCGTCGGCAGCAATCCGCGCTGGGAGGCGCCGCTCGTCAACACCCGCATCCGCAAGGCGGTGAAGAAGGGCGCGAAAATCTATGCGATCGGGCCGGAGGTGGACCTCACCTATCCGGCGCAGTGGCTGGGCGAGGATCTGTCCGCGCTCAATGAACTGCCCGAGGCGCTGACCAAGGCCGGGGACGCGATCGTCATCGCCGGCATGGGCGCGTGCGCCATAGAGGGCGGCTACGGCGCGGCGCGGCAGACGGCGCATGCGCTGTGCGCGGGCTTCGGCCTGCTCCACACCGCCGCCGGCCGCGTGGGCGCGCTGGAAGTGGGTTTCACCACCGAGGGCGGCTTGCAGGCGGTGGCAGAAGCGGCCCCCAAGCTGCTGTTCCTGCTTGGCGTCGACGAGACGGACCTCGCGCCTTTCGACAAGAGCTTCAAGGTCTATATCGGCACGCACGGCGATCGCGGCGCGCACGCCGCCGACGTGATCCTGCCGGGTGCGGCCTATACCGAGAAGCACGGCACCTGGGTCAATCTGGAAGGCCGCGTGCAGCGGGCCGAGCGCGCCGTGTTCCCGGTGGGCGACGCGCGCGAGGACTGGACGATCCTGCGCGCGCTCTCCGCCGTGCTGGGCAAGACGCTGCCGTTCGACAGCCTCGCCGGGCTGCGCGCTAGCATCGCCGCCGATCATCCGGCGCTGGCGGAGGAGGGCATCCATCTTTCCGGCGCGATGGATCCCGCGCCCAAGGGGGGCGACGTATCGGGCAGGATCGTCTATCCGATCGCCGATTTCTACCTCACCAACCCGATCGCCCGTTCCTCGCCCACCATGCAGCGCTGCTCGGCGGAGCTGCTGCACGGCGAGACTTTCGCGGAGGCGGCGGAGTAATGGATGTGGGATTTTCTAGCAGATTATCTGGCGGTGGCGATGGGCGATCTGATCGACCTGCTGCCCAAACCGCTGCGGATTGGCTGTTGGACGATATTGGGTGCCGCGGTAGCCGCGCTGCTCTTATGGCTATTGCTTCGTTGAAGGGCAGTCGCGCATGATCTGGTGGTTCACCTCTCTCGGCGCGAGCTACGGCTGGTCGTGGTTCATCGCCACGATCCTCGATATTCTCGTCATCGCGCTGCCGCTGATGCTGGCGGTG
>DASSTK010000108.1:0-2776 GCA_035707945.1 Sphingomonas sp. | reverse complement strand
AGCGGCTGCACGCCGGGCCCGCCATAGCTTTCCGTCCAGAAGGCGGCGGAGCGGCCGGTGGCGTGGTAGCCGGGCTGCGCCTCCGCCTCGATCAGCGCGACCGAGGCATAAGGCGCGATCTCGGCGGCGAGGCTCGCCCCCGCCATGCCCGCGCCGACCACGGCGACATCGAAGCGGCCGCTCATGCGTGCCCCCGCGCGTCGAGAAAGGCGTCGATCGCCGCCAGCGCCGGCAGGCGATAGCGATCCGCCTCGCGCAGCAGCTCGTGCGCAGCGCCGGGAAACAGCTTGAGCTCGGCGTCGGGCAGGCGCTTCGCGGCGGAGACGATGGCGGCGTTATCGACCAGCTTGTCGTCGCTGGGCGCGAGGAACAGGATCGGGGTCGTCACCTTCTCCAGCGGATCGGCGGCGATGCGCCTCTCCCCCGCCATCGCGGCGGCGAGCCAGCCCCAGCTTGGCGGCCCGAGATCGAGCATCGGATCGGCGCGCTTCCACCAGTCGATATCGTGGAAACGCTCGATATCGGTGGTGAGGCGGACCTGACGGCGCGGATCGTCCCGCATCTCCCGCCATGCAGCGCGATGGCGCAGGCCCGCGAGCAGCGCCGCCCGGATCGCGATACGCTGGAGCCAGCCGGGCACGGGCCGCCGCGAAAGCGCCAGCATCGGCGCGACCAGCACCGCCGCGTCGAACCCCACCCCGCGCTCGGCCATCAGCCGCAGCCCGATATGGCCGCCCATCGAATGGGCTATGAGCACATGCGGCCCCGGCGTCCGCTCCCGCCAATCGGCGACATAGGCGGCGAGATCGTCGATCAGCGGATCGAAGCTGGCGCGATCGTCGGCGGGGCCGCCAGGCGTCAGGCGGCCCGAACCGCCCTGCCCGCGCCAGTCGAACCCCTCCACCCGCCAGCCGCGCCGCCACCAGTGATCGCAGGCCTCCATCTCCTTCTCGATGAAGCTCGCCCGGCCGGACTGGAACAGGATGCTGCCGCGCGCGAGACCGGCGGGCTCCGGCCAGCGGAAGGCGCGGTGCGGCCAGCCGTCCGGCGCGGCCCAGGTCGAGAAGCTCAGCTCCCGAGGACGCGCGCGGCGATCGAACACCGATTCGGAAGGGACGGCGGAGTCGGGCATCGGCGGCACGGTTACGGTTTGGCAAGCGGCATCGTCTAGTGCGGAGCCCATGCAAACTGCTCTGATCGGCCTTTTGGGCGGCGGCCTCATCGCGGCGCTGGTCTATGCGACCTGGACCGACATCAAGGCGCGAATTATCCCCAATCCCCTGAACGCGGGGATCGCGCTCGCCGCGCCGCTCTGGTGGTGGGCGATCGGGCTGGACCTGTGGCCGGGCGTCGCCTGGCAGATCGCGCTCGGCGGCGGCGCGCTTCTGCTCTTCCTCGGCGCGTTCGCGCTGGGCGCGATGGGCGGCGGCGACGTCAAGCTGATCGCCGCGCTCGGCCTCTGGCTGCTGCCGGTCGATTTCCTGCGGATGATCGTGTGGATGTCGCTGGGCGGCGGCCTGCTCACCCTCGCCATGCTGATCCGCCACCGCTGGAAACGCGCCGAGGAGCCGCTCGAGATTCCCTACGGCGTGGCCATCGCGCTCGCCACGATTCCGATCTTAGCCGAACGATATCTTTACCATTTCACGCGATGAGAGGCCGTTGAAATTGCAGCAGCCTTCGAGGGGGCGCCGAACGTCATGGATGGGAAGAAGATAGCCTTGCTGGTGGGCGCGCTGTTCGTGGCCGCCTTCACCGCGATCATGGCGAAAAACATGTTCGGCGCTTCCGCCACGCCGCTGGCGGTCGCGGCCGCGCCGCAGCCGACCGGCCCGCAGGTTCTCGTCGCCACCAAGGCGCTGCCGGTGGGCACGATCCTGGGGCCGGGCGACGTGCGCTTCCGGCCCTGGCCCAAGCAGCTTGTCGACGGCGCCTATTTCGTGCGCGGCGCGGCGGGCGCGGACCCGGTGAAGCTGCAGGGCATGGTGGTGCGCAACGCCGTCACCGCCGGCCAGCCGGTGACGCAGGGCGCGCTCGTCTCGCCCAAGGATCGCGGCTTCCTCGCCGCGGCGCTGACGCCGGGGATGCGGGCGATCACGGTCGCCGTCAACAACACCTCGGGCGTGGCCGGCTTCGTCTTTCCGGGCGACCGCATCGACCTGATGCTGACCCAGACCGTCACCGGCGCGGGCGAGCCGCTGAACGCGACCGAAACCTTCGCGCGCAACATCCGCGTGCTGGCGACCGACCAGCGCTATCAGAACCAGCCGACCGACGACGGCAAGCCGGACGTGAAAAGCTATTCGATGGTGACGCTGGAGGTGACTCCCAAGCTCGCCGAGAAGATCGAGGTGGCCGAGAAGATCGGCTCGCTCTCGCTGGCCTTGCGGCCGCTCGCCGACAATACGCAGGAACTCGCAGAGGCGACCGCTGACGGCGACAAGGCGCCGCTCCTGCTCGCCGGCCAGCCGCAGGATGCGAACCCGACATTCACGACCGGCGGCCAGGTTTCCCGCTTCCAGCGCAACACCATGCCTCTGCAAACCGGGCAGAACGTGCCGCCGCAGAACTTCGGCGACGGCGCGGCCGGGGCGGCCGGACAGGCGGACGCCGCCTATACCGGCCCGGCCGTCCGGGTCGCGCGGGGCAACACCGTCACCATCACGCCCGTGGGGGGTAAGTGAAGATGAAGACGCACAAGATCCTGCGCCACGGCGCGACGGGCACGGCTGTCGCCGCCGCCCTGGCGCTGGCGCTCGCCGCCGCTCCCGCCACG
>DASSTK010000107.1:0-4759 GCA_035707945.1 Sphingomonas sp. | reverse complement strand
TATCGCGACGTCGAAAAGCTCAGCGATACCGAGGCGGCGACGCTGGAAGGGCGGCTCGGCCTCGAACCCGGCACGATCGCCCGCCAGGAATGGCGCGAGCAGGCCGCGCTCTTGCGCGAGCACAAGCTGGACGAACATCGGACGCGGTATCTGAACGAGTAATCCTTATCGTCATTCCGGATGTTAGGGCTTCCCGGAAAACCGACAGGTTTTCCGTTGGAAGACCTTGCAGTCCGGAATCCACTCCAAACTCCAGGCCCGGATCCACGGTGGATTCCGGACAGCTCGATTTTGCAAACGCAATCAAAGATTGCGGCAAAATCGGCTTCCGGAATGACGGCCGTTCAAAGTTGCGGCGTGTTCGACACCGGGTCTTCGCTCTCGCCGACATGGGGCGGCGGGGCGACGGTGGGATCGGGGCCGTTTTTGGCGCGGGCCTTGGCGCCCATCGGCGCGCCCTCGTCCCCGCCACGGCCCGGAGAAGTGGCGCAGGCGGAGAGCATCAACCCCGCCGCCAACATGCCTGCGATTACCAGCTTCATGGGAGCCTCATACAACCGTTCGCGCCGGGCGTAACCACCAATGGAACGGCGCCCCTGCGAAAGCAGGAGCCCAGAACGGCAAGGCGTATCGTTTGTGGCCCTGGGTTCCTGCTTCCGCAGGAACACGCATTAGCCACGCTCATGGCAAGCTCAGGACGAACGGATCATTTCGCCCGCAACGCCGCCTGCGCCGCCGCCAGCCGGGCAATCGGCACGCGGTAGGGCGAGGCGGAGACGTAATCGAGGCCGGTCTTTTCGCAGAAGCCGATCGAGGCGGGATCGCCGCCATGTTCGCCGCAGATGCCGAGCTTGATGCCCGGCCGCGCCTTGCGGCCGCGCTCCGCCGCGATGGCGATCAGCTCGCCGACGCCCTCCACATCGAGGCTGACGAAGGGGTCCTTCGCATAGATGCCCTTCTCGACATAGATGGAGAGAAAACGCGCCGCATCGTCCCGGCTGACGCCGAGCGTGGTCTGGGTCAGATCGTTGGTGCCGAAGGAGAAGAACTCCGCCGCCTCGGCGATCTCCCCGGCGCGGAGCGCTGCGCGGGGCAGCTCGATCATGGTGCCGACCAGATACTCGATCCGGCGGCCCTTCTCGGCGAATACGGCCTCGGCCGCCTTGTCGATCACCGCCTTCATCAGCTCCAGCTCGCGCCGGGTGGCGACGAGGGGGACCATCACCTCCGGGATCGGCGCCTCGCCCGATTTCTCCGCGACGTCGCACGCCGCCTCGAAGATGGCGCGGGCCTGCATCTCGTAGATTTCGGGGAAGGTGACGCCCAGCCGACAGCCGCGATGGCCCAGCATGGGGTTGACCTCGTGCAGTTCCGACGCGCGCTGCTTGAGCTGCTCGATCGGCAAGCCCGCGGCCTCGGCCACTTCCGCGAACTCCGCCTCCTCGTGCGGCAGGAACTCGTGCAGCGGCGGATCGAGCAGGCGGATCGTCACCGGCAGCCCGGCCATGATCTCGAAGATGGAGGTGAAGTCGGCGCGCTGCTCGGGCAGCAGCTTTTCGAGCGCGGCGCGGCGGCCCGCCTCCTTCTCGGCCAGGATCATCTGGCGGACGGCGGTGATGCGGCCGGCGTCGAAGAACATATGCTCGGTGCGGCACAGCCCGATGCCTTCCGCCCCGAAATCGCGCGCGGTGCGGCAATCGAGCGGGGTTTCGGCGTTGGTGCGGACCTTCAGGCGCCGCACCCCGTCCGCCCATTCCATCAGCGTGGCGAAATCGCCGGCAAGCTCGGGCTGCACCGTCGCCACTTCGCCCGCCATCACCTCGCCGGTCGATCCGTCGATGGTGAGGACGTCGCCTTCCTTGAACTCGCGGCCCGCGACGCGCATCCGCTTCGCCTTGCCGTCGATCGCCAGCGTGCCCGCGCCGGAGACGCAGGGACGGCCCATGCCGCGCGCCACCACCGCGGCGTGGCTGGTCATGCCGCCGCGCGCCGTCAGGATGCCCTTGGCGGCTTGCATGCCGTGAATATCCTCGGGCGAGGTTTCGATGCGCACCAGGATCACGCTGTCGCCGCGCTCGGCGCGCTGCTCGGCCGTCTCGGCGTCGAACACGACGATGCCCGAGGCCGCGCCCGGCGAGGCGGGCAGGCCCTTGGCGATCACGTCGCGCGGCGCATCGGGATCGAGCGTCGGGTGGAGAAGCTGGTCGAGCGCCAGCGGATCGACGCGCAGGATCGCGGTTTCACGGTCGATCAGCCCCTCGCTCGCCATCTCCACCGCGATCTTGAGCGCGGCCTTGGCGGTGCGCTTGCCCGAGCGCGTCTGGAGCATCCAGAGCTTGCCCTGCTCCACCGTGAACTCGATGTCCTGCATGTCGCGGTAGTGATTCTCGAGCGTCTCGAACACCCGAGTCAGCTCGGCATAGACCTCCGGCAGCGCCTCCTCCATCGAAGGGGCCTTGGCGCCCGCTTCCTCCTTGGCGGCCTTCGTCAGATATTGCGGCGTGCGGATGCCGGCGACGACATCCTCGCCCTGCGCATTGATGAGGAACTCGCCATAATAAGCGCGATCGCCCTTGGAGGGATCGCGGGTGAAGGCCACCCCCGTCGCCGAGGTGTCGCCCATATTGCCGAACACCATCGCCTGCACGTTGACCGCCGTGCCCCAGTCGCCCGGAATATCGTTCAGCCGCCGATAGACCTTGGCGCGTTCGGACTGCCAGGAGCCGAACACCGCGCCGATCGCGCCCCAGAGCTGCTCATGCACGTCCTGCGGGAAGGGCTTGCCCCACTGCTCCTCGACCAGCCGCTTGTAGGCGGCGACGAGGGCCTTCCAGTCCTCCGCCGTCATGTCGGTATCGAGCTGGTAGCCCTTGTCCTCCTTGGCGATCTCCAGCGCCTCCTCGAACGCGCCGTGATCCAATTCCAGCACCACGTCCGAATACATCTGGATGAAGCGGCGATAGCTGTCCCACGCGAAACGCTCGTCGCCCGCCGCCTTCGCCAGCCCCGCGACCGTATCGTCGTTGAGGCCGAGGTTCAGCACCGTGTCCATCATGCCCGGCATCGACACGCGCGCGCCGGAGCGGACGGAGACGAGCTGCGGGTTTGCTGCATCGCCGAAGCGCTTGCCGGTTACGCCCTCGATATGGGCGATGCCGTCCGCCACCTCCCTGCGCAGCGAATCGGGAAAGGCCTGGCCTTCCTCGTAATAGCGCGCGCACATGGCGGTGGAGATGGTGAAGCCGGGCGGCACCGGCAGGCCGATCGAGGCCATCTCCGCCAGATTCGCGCCTTTCCCGCCGAGCAGGTTCCGGTCCCCCGCGCCGCCGTCCGACACGCCGCCGCCGAAGCGATAGACGTAGCGGGCCACGCCGCCCTCCCCTGCCTTGTCGTTCGTTTCGGGGGAAAGGACGGAAGTGGCCACGGCGTCTAACCCTCTATCTTCGAGAAGTCTGCGACCTTGTGCATCGCAGCACGCAGTTTTTCAAGCAGAGCGAGGCGAGTCGAACGCTTCGTCTGATCTTCGGAATTGACCGTCACATCATCAAAGAAACGATCGACGGCGGGGCGAATGACCGACAACGCCGTCATCGCCCTCTCGAAATCCTCAGCCGCGATTGCCGCCTCGGCGAGCGGCAACTGCGCGTCGAGCACCTCGGCCAGAGCGGCTTCCGCCGGCTCGGGCGAGTAGGAAAAGCCGGAGAAGGGCTCCGGTTCCCCCCCATCCTTCTTCGCCTCCGCGCGGAGGATATTGGCGGCGCGGCGATAGGCGACGAGCAGGTTCGCCCCGTCGTCCGTCTCGACGAACGCCTGAAGCGCCTTCACGCGGGCGAGCAGCCGGACGAGATCGTCCTCGCCCCCGAGCGCGAACACCGCGTCGATCAGGTCGTGGCGGACGCCGGCCTCGCGCTGCTGGACCTTGAGGCGGTCGGCGAAGAAGTCGAGAACGTCGTGGGGAGCCTCGACAATGACGCCCATGATGCTCATCACTCTCTTGATGGCTTCGGCACCCGGGCCGACGATTTGCTCGTCGTCCTTGTAGGAGAAGGAGAAGGTGGCGACGGTTTCGCCATCCTGCTCCTTCAAAACCATCGAACCACCCTCCCCATTCGGGAAGCCCGGTCCTAGTTCGTCGATTTTCCGAGCAAGCTGCCGTAGGAGCACGTCGCGCCCTTCTTGCTCGACCGCAGCAACCCTCAGCCTGATGCGATTGTCGAGCAATACCGCGATGATGGCGATAGCCGCACGGCGAAGCGCGAACGGGTCTTTCGAACCTGTCGGCTTCTCGCCGATAGCGAAGAAAGACAAAAGCGTATCCAGCTTGTCCGCCAGGCTCACCGCCACCGTCACCGGCGCGGTGGGGACTTCGTCGCCCTGGCCGACAGGCTTGTAGTGGTCGCGGATGGCGTCGGCGACTTCCTGCGGCAGGCCCTCCGCGCGGGCGTAGTAGCCGCCCATCACGCCCTGCAATTCGGGGAACTCGCCGACCATGCCGGTGACGAGGTCCGCCTTGGCGAGCCGCGCGGCCTGTTCGGCGAGGGCGGCGAGCCGTTCCCGATCCTCCCCAGGCTCGCCTGGGGAGGGGGACCGTCCGAAGGACGGTGGAGGGGTTTGCGCGGCGGCCGCTGAGGAGACCCCTCCACCGGCTTCGCCGGTCCCCCTCCCCATCTGCGATGGGGAGGACTTTACGATCCCCTCTTCCACCAGCCACCGCGCCAGCTTGGCGACCCGCTCGACTTTGTCCGCCACGGTGCCGAGC
>DASSTK010000106.1:0-4662 GCA_035707945.1 Sphingomonas sp. | reverse complement strand
CACACCGGAAACGCGGCCCGCGCCGGATTTCAAGCCCAGGCCGGCGGGCGAGGGACAGACCTATGCCGGATGAACTGGAGCAGGGCCGGCGCTGGGCGCGGGACTGGCTGTTCGAGGCGGCGTTGCCGCTCTGGTGGCGGGCCGGGGCCGATCACGCGCAGGGCGGCTTCCACGACAAGCTATCGCAGAGCGGCGAGCCGCTCGATCTGCCCAAGCGCATCCGGGTGCAGGCGCGGCAGATCTTCGTGTTCGCCGAGGCCGGGCGGCTGGGCTGGGACGGCCCCTGGCGCGAGGCGGTGGAATTCGGCCTCGCCTTCCTGCTGGCGGCCTATCGGCGCGGGGACGGGCTGTTCCGGGCCTCGGTGGACAGGGCCGGGAAGCCCGTGGCCGAAGACCCCGATCTCTACGACCAGGCGTTCGTGCTGTTCGCGCTGGCGGCGGCCTGGCGGGCGCTCGGGCGGCCGGCGGCGTTGCGGGCCGAGGCGCTGGGCCTGATCGACGCGCTGCGGCGCGAGCGGGCGCACCCCGCCGCGGGTTTCGAGGAGGCGCGGCCGCGCCGACTGCCGCTACGCTCCAATCCGCACATGCACATGCTCGAGGCGCTGCTGGCCTGGGTGGAGTTGGACGAGACCGAGCCCTTCTCGGCGGAGGCGCGGCGGATCGTCCGCCTTGCGCGCGAGCGGTTCATCGACGCCGACACCGGCGCGGTCGCCGAATATTTCGACGGCGAGTGGGGCCGCGCGGCGGGCGAGGAAGGCGCGATCCGCGAGCCCGGGCACCAGTTCGAATGGGCCTATCTGCTCGATCTCGCGGAGCGCCTGCTTGGCGGCGACCATGCCGATGCGATCGATCGGCTGCATCGTTTCGGCCACGCGCATGGCGTGATCGGCGGGCGAGCGATCTTCTCGGTGGACGCGGCGGGCGCGCCGATCGATTCCTCCGCCCGGCTGTGGGCGCAGACGGAGCGGCTGCGCACCATGCTGATCCTCTCCGGCAGGCTCCGCGGCGCGGCGGCGGAGGAGGCGAAGCGGGCGGCCGCGGAGGCGCTGACGACGGTGCGGCGCTTCCTCGATGCGCCCGTCCCCGGCCTGTGGCGCGACCGCTGCGACGAGCGGGGGCGGTTGCTGGATGAGCCGGCCCCGGCCTCCTCGCTCTATCATATCGTCACCGGCCTCACTCCGCTGATCGAAGGCTAGTCGCGCGCGGGCTTGCCTTTTTCACCGACTTTCGCGCATGCAGCATGCTTCGGCCGAGGCTGCGCTGAAGGATGGGAATGGACGGGCTGCCGGACTTCGAAGCGGTGCGCGCGCTCTGCGTGGGCGACATCATGCTCGATCGCTTCGTGGAGGGCAGCGTCAACCGCATCTCGCCGGAAAGCCCGGTTCCGGTGATCCTGCTCAGGGATGCGCTGAACGTGCCGGGCGGCGCGGCCAATGTCGGCCGCAACATCTCGGCGCTGGGCGGGCGCTGCACGCTGATCGGCGCGGTGGGCGAGGACGCGGCGGGGCGCGAGCTCGCCGGTCTGCTGTCCGAATGCGGGCGGATCGAGCCGCTGCTGGTGCCGGACGCGGGGCGGCCGACGATCGAGAAGACGCGCTTCGTCTGCCACGGCCAGCATCTGCTGCGCGCCGATCGCGAGGAGCCGGGCGACGTTTCCGGGGAGGCCGGACGCGAGATCGTCCGCCGCGTGCGGGAGCAGCTTCCCCGGCATCATGTGCTGATCCTTTCCGATTACGCCAAGGGCGTGCTGACCGACGCGGTGATCGCCGAGACCATCGCGCTGGCCCGCGCGGCGGGCGTGCCGGTGGTGGTCGATCCCAAATCGGCGCGGCTGGACCGCTACGCCGGCGCGACGATCGTGACCCCTAACGCCAAAGAGGCGGCGGCCGCCACCGGCATCGAGGTGGGGGATGACGAGAGCGCCGCGCGCGCCGGCGAGATCGCGCTCGACAAGGCCGGGATCGACGCCCTGCTGCTGACGCGGGCCGAGCGCGGCATGTCGCTGATCGGACGCGGCGGCCTCGTCGAGCATGTTCCGGCGAGCGCGCGCGACGTGTTCGACGTGGTGGGCGCGGGCGACACCGTGGTCGCCACGCTGGCGCTCTGCCTCGGCGCCGGCGCGGGGCTGGCGGAAGCGGCGCGGATCGCCAACGCGGCGGCGGGCGTCGTGGTGGGCAAGCACGGCACCGCGACCGTGACCCGCACCGAATTGCTCGACGAGCTGGGGCGGCTCGGCCGCAAGGGCCTGGCCTCGCCCTCGCTCAAGCTGCTCGACCGCGATCTGGCGGCGCGGCAGCGCGAACGCTGGGCGCGCGACGGGCTGCGGGTGGGCTTCACCAACGGCTGCTTCGACATCCTCCATATCGGCCACGCGCGCATCCTCGAATATGCGCGCTCGCGCTGCGACAAGCTGATCGTCGGGATCAACGCGGACTCTTCGGTCAGGCGGCTGAAGGGGCCGACGCGCCCGGTGAACCCCGAGGCCGACCGCTCCGAGCTGATCGCCGCGCTCGGCTTCGTCGACATGGCGGTGATCTTCGACGAGGATACTCCGCAGGCGCTGATCGAGGCGCTGCAGCCGGACGTGCTGGTGAAGGGTTCGGATTACAGCATCGACCGGATCGTGGGCGCGGACGTGGTGCTGGCGCGCGGCGGCGAGGTGCTCACCTTCGATCTGGTGCCGGGGCGCAGCACCAGCGGCATCATCGCGAGGGCCGGCGGACATGCCGGAGCCGCCGCATGATCGTCGTCACCGGCGGGGCCGGCTTCATCGGATCCAATCTCGTCGCCGATCTGGAGGCGCGCGGGCAGGGGCCGATCGCGGTGGTGGACTGGTTCGGGGAGGACGAGCGCTGGCGCAACCTCGCCAACCGCCGCATCGCCCATTTCGTCCGCCCCGAGGCGATCGACCCGTTCCTGGCGGCGCATGCCGGCGAGATTCGCGCGATCGTGCATATGGGCGCCATCTCCGCCACCACCGAGCGCGACGTCGATCGGCTCGTCGAGCTCAACATAAATTATTCGGTGAGGCTGTGGGACTGGTGCGCCGAACATGGCGCGCCCTTCCTCTACGCCTCCTCGGCTGCGACCTACGGCGGCATCGAAAGCGGCTTCACGGACGACGAGTCCGTGGCCGCCCTCTCCGCGCTGCGGCCGCTCAACGCCTATGGCTGGAGCAAGAAGGCCACCGACATCATCTTCGCCGAGCGGCTGGCGGCGGGGCAGCCCGCGCCGCCGCAATGGGCGGGCCTCAAATTCTTCAACGTCTATGGCCCCAACGAATATCACAAGGGCGACATGATGTCGGTCGCCTGCAAGCTCTACGGGCAGGTCATGGCCGGCGAGAAGGTGCGGCTGTTCAAATCCTATCGGGACGGCATCGCCGACGGCGAGCAGCGCCGCGATTTCGTGTACGTCAAGGATTGCACGCGCGCGATGCTGTGGCTGCTCGACCATCCCGACGTCAGCGGCATCTTCAACCTGGGGGCCGGGCAGGCGCGATCCTTCCTCGATATCGCCAAGGCGCTGGGGCGTGTGGTGAACCGGCCGGTCGAGGTCGAGTTCATCGAGATGCCCGAGGCGATCCGCGATCGGTATCAGTATTTCACCGAGGCCGAGATGGGGAAGCTGCGCGCCGCCGGCATGGACGCGCCCTTCGCTTCGCTGGAGGAGGGGGTGGCGGATTATGTCACCGCCCATCTCGCCCGCGAGGATCGCTATCGCTGACCCGCGCGTGACGGCCAGGCCCATCCTGATCTACCGGCTCGGCAGCCTCGGCGACACCATCGTCGCCCTGCCCTGCTTCCGCCGGATCGCGCGCTCCTTCCCCGACGCGCCGCGGCTGGTGCTGACCAACGTGCCGGTGTCGAGCAAGGCCGCGCCGCTGGAGATCATCCTGCGCCCCGGCGGGCTGATCGACGGCGTGATCGATTATCCGATCGGCCTGCGCTCGATCGGCGCGCTGTGGCGGCTGCGCAAGGCGATCCGCGCGACGGGGGCGGACACGCTCGTCTATCTCGCGGCGGCGCGGGGGCTCTCGCGGGTGCGGCGCGATCGCCTGTTCTTCCGGCTGTGCGGGATCCGGACGATCATCGGCGCGCCGGACACGCCCGATCTCCACGACAACCGCATCGATCCCGCGACCGGCGATCAGGAGCCCGAGGCCGAGCGGCTGGCGCGCACGCTCGCCGCGCTGGGGCCGATCGACCTCGACGATCCGGCGCAGTGGGATCCGGCGCTGACCGATGAGGAAAAGACCGCCGCCGACGAGGCCCTGCGGCCGCTGGAGGGAATGCCGTTCCTGGCGATCAACATGGGCGGCAAGGTCGCCGTGAAGGATTGGGGCGACGACAACTGGTCGGCGCTGCTCGAACGGATCGCGCCGGATTTCCCCGGCATGGCCCTCGTCGCCGTCGGCGCGGCCGAGGACGCGGAGCGATCGGCGGCGGTGATGACGGCATGGCCCGGACGGACGCTCAACCTCTGCGGCGCGCTGAAGCCCCGCGAATCGGCGGCGGCGCTGGCCCGCGCGCGCCTGTTCGTGGGGCATGACAGCGGCCCGCTGCACCTCGCCGCCGCGACCGGAACGCCGACGCTGGGCCTGTTCGGCGACTATAACCGGCCGCGCAAATGGCACCCTTACGGCAAGGGACACCGCGTCAT
>DASSTK010000105.1:0-5009 GCA_035707945.1 Sphingomonas sp. | reverse complement strand
GCGGCAACGGGAACGGCGGCGGCAACGGGAACGGCGGCGGCAACGGGAACGGCGGCGGCAACGGGAACGGCGGCGGCAACGGGAACGGCGGCGGCAACGGGAACGGTGGCGGCAACGGGAGCGGTGGCGGCAATGGGAAAGGTGGCGGTCATGGCTGATCGTCGCCGCGCCCTCTCCACTGGGCAGTGCCGAGCGGCCTAGATGCAGCACAAGGACCCGGCGGCCCGTCCGGGCGGTCATCGTGCACGGCTGACCATGCTCGTCGTGCTCGTGGCCTTTGCCGTCGGAATGATCATCTCGGCGACCGGGATCGGGCGGCCTGTGGAGCTTGCGATACAGGATTTGCGCGACGCGGCGCGGCAGCATCCAGCGAGCGGCCGTTTCGTGTTGGTCGAAATCGACGCTCGCTCGCTCGCCAGGATCGATCGCTGGCCCTGGCCACGCGCAATCTATGCCGAAGCGATTTCCCGGCTCGAGCAGGCCGGCGCCGGCACGATCGCTTTCGACGTCGATTTTTCAGCGCGGAGCGCGATCGATCAGGATCGGACGCTCGCCAAGGCGATCCAGGGTGCCGACGTATCGGTCATCCTGCCGACCTTTCGTCAACCTGGATCCTCTCGCGGTGGCGAGATTCTCGAAAATCTGCCGATCCCGGCATTCCGCGCCAATGCGCAACTCGCGGCGGTGAACATCGTCGCCGACAGCGACGGCTTGGTTCGCCATTACCCCTTCGGCGTCTTCACGGCCGGTATCCCGAGGCCCTCGATGGCCGCGATGCTGGCGGGCAGCACCGGCCGCGCGGACACCAGTTTCCCGATCGACGGCTCGATAGATCCCGCATCCATTCCCCGGATCAGCTTTGTCGATCTCATCGACGGGCGCGTGCCTGCCGGAGCGCTTAGAGGTAAGGCCGTATTGATCGGGGCGACGGCGATCGAGCTCGGCGATCGCTATTCGGTGCCCCGCTATGGCGTCATTCCGGGGCCGGTCATCCAGCTTCTTGCGGCGGAGACCCTGAGCGCGGGTTCCAGCCCGATAGATCGCGGGCCGGTGATCCCGCTGACGCTCGCGCTCGTGGTTCTGGTTGTGGCGCTCCGCTATCGGCGCAAAGTGAGCGGGCTCGTGATCGGCGGCTGGGCGGCCGCCGTCATGATGCTTCCTATGGCCCTGGAGGCAGGGCATCTCGGCACTGTCGAGATTGTCCCCAGCCTGGTCGCCCTCGCGAGCGGCGGGACAATCCTGGTCATTGGCGCGATCCTTTCCGCGTTGCGCACGGCGCGGCTCGTCGATCCTGCCAGCGGTCTCCCGAATCGCCGCGGCTTCGAGCATGAAGCGGGTTCGACGCCGCTCGGTTCGGTCAGCGTGCTTCGGATCACCAACTACAGCGAAGCGGCCGGCGTGATCGGCCAGGCGCGCGCGGCGGAGATGATCCACCGTGTCGTCGACCGGCTCGGCCTCGCGGGAATTGCTCCCTTGTATCGTCTGGAAGACGGCGTGCTGGCCTGGATCTCGGGATCCGGCTCGACGGAAGCGCGGATTCACGAAATCGAAGGGGCCGCCGCGCTTCTGCGGACGCCGGTTGAAGTCGGCGGGCGGCAAATCGAGCTACAGTGCCATTTCGGGTTCGCCGAAGGTGATACCCTGCCCGGGGACCTGGCGGACCGGGCCATTCTCGCCGCCGATCATGCCGTCGAAAAGGGCTCGCGCTGGGAGGTCCATAATGCCGCGCTGGGCGAAGCGCAGGACTGGCGCCTGACGCTGGCCGGGGAACTCGATCGTGCGCTCGCCGCCGGCGATATCTGGGTCGCCTATCAGCCCAAGCTCGACATCGCGAGCGGCGAGGTCACGGCGGCCGAGGCGCTGGTCCGATGGCGCCATCCGGAGCGGGGTGCGATCCCGCCCGACTCGTTCATTCCCGCGCTGGAGGCCAGCGGCCGCATTCTCGATCTCACGCTGTTCGTCCTGCGGCGTGCGGCGCACGACGCAGCCGCCTGGAACGCGAATGGGGCCAGGATCAACGTCGCCGTCAATGTCTCCGCGCTGTTAACGGCCGATGAGGGCTTCCTGGCTGCCGTCGACGATATGCTGGAGCGGGGGCTCATCGCCCCTGACATGCTTACGCTGGAGGTTACCGAGTCCGCGACGCTGGCGGACCCCGAACGCGCCATTGCGGCGCTAGAGCGGATCGCATCGCGCGGCATCAAGCTCTCGATCGACGACTATGGCACGGGCCAGTCGACGCTGACCTATCTCAAGCGGCTGCCGGCGCGCGAGATCAAGATCGACAAGAGCTTCGTGCTCAGCCTCGAGAGCAATCGCAGCGATCAGGCCATGGTGCGCTCGACCATCGAGCTTGCGCACGAGCTTGGCTATGGCGTCGTTGCCGAGGGCATCGAAACCGAAGCGATCCTCGACATCCTGACAGGTTTGGGCTGCGATACGGGTCAAGGCTGGCACATCGGCAAGCCGATGCCCGCGAACCAGTTCGCCGACGCCTTTTGCGCTAGACGGGCGGCGGCATGAACTCACCGGGCCGGGAGCGCGAACTCACATGGTGCAAAAGTCCGCAAAGCCGCGGGATAAAGCATCGGCGACCGGCGACCGGCGGGATCATCAGAACCGCCGATACAAGACGCTCTGGCCAACATCGTTGCGCATCTCCGGCGACATTCGCCGTGCGCATATTCTCAATATCTCGTGCACCCGGGACGGCAGGAGCTATTGCTCCATGCTCTCATGCAGGGGCCGGATCAGAACTGGAGGAGCCAAAAGCGAGGTGCGACAAAGCCGCTTGCCCCCGGCCCCTTCCGCCGCCTAGCTTGGCGGACGGGGGGAGGATGAAGGGGTAGTCCGTCATGCTCGATCGTCGCGCTTTTCTGCTCTCGTCCGCCGCGCTCGGGGGCGCGGCCGCGCTTCCCGGCTGGACCGCCGCCGCGGCCAAGGCGGTGGCCGGGGACGCCGCGCCCTCGCCCGCGCTTCGCGCGACCTTCCACACCATTTTCGAGCGCGGGCTGCGGCTGCGCCCGGAAGGCGCGACCTATCTGGGGCTGGACAAGGGCGCGAACGCTGATCTCCGCTCCAAGCTCTCCGACGAAAGCGACACCGGCCGCGCGGCCGCTCGCGCGGCGACGCAGGCCGATCTCGCCGATCTCGCGAAGATCGACCGCGCCGGCCTCTCCGAATCCGACCGGATCGACTATGATACGGTGCTCTACACCCGCAAATCGGCCGAGGCGGTGGAGGCGTTCGATTTCGGGGGCGCGGGCTTCAGCCCTTCGCCCTATGTGGTGAGCCAGCTCACCGGGGCCTATCAGTCCGTCCCCAACTTTCTCGATACCAAGCACAAGATCGAGAGCAAGGTGGACGCCGACGCCTATCTCGCCCGCCTCGATCAATATGGCGATCAGCTCGACGCGCAGACGGAGCGGATGCGCCACGATGCGGGGCTGGGCGTGGTGCTGCCCGATTTCCTGCTCGACACCACGCTCGATCAGCTCACCAAGACGCGCACGCCTGCGGCCGACGCGCTGGTCGTCACCTCGATCGCGCGCCGCGCGGCGGCCAAGGGGCTGGGCGACGGCTACGGCCGCGACGCCGCCAAGCTCTACGACGCCAGGATCGGCCCGGCGCTCGACCGGCAGATCGCGCTCGCCCGCGAACTGAGGCAGCGCGCCACCCATGACGCCGGCATCTGGAAGTTCAAGGACGGCCCGGCCTATTATGCGGTGGCGCTTCGGGCGACCACCACCTCCGCTATGAGCCCGGACGAGGTGCACCAATTCGGGCTGGATCAGGCGAAAGCCATCTCCTCGCGGCTCGACGGGCTCCTGAAGGCGCAGGGTTTCAGCAAGGGCACGATCGGCGAGCGCATGGCGGCGCTCTACAAGGATCCGCGCCAGCTCTATCCCGATACCGATGCGGGCAAGGAACAGGCGATCGCCTATTGCAACGCCCGTCTGGCCGCGATCCGGCAGAAGCTGCCGAGCGTGTTCACGCGGATGCCGCCCTATCGATTCGAGGTGCGGCGCGTGCCGCCGGCACTGGAGGCGGGGGCGCCCTCGGCCTATTCGCAAGGCCCGGCGCTGGACGGCTCGCGGCCCGGCCTCGTCTATTTCAACCTGCACGACACCGCCGAGTGGCCGAAATTCTGTCTGGCCACCACGGTGTTCCACGAAGGTCTGCCGGGGCACCAGATGGAGGGCGGCCTCGCGCTCTCCAACACCTCGCTGCCGCTGATCCGCAAGACCGGCGGCTTCTCGGGCTATGGCGAGGGCTGGGCGCTCTACGCCGAGCAGCTCGCCGACGAGATCGGCATGTATGACGATGATCCGCTGGGTCGGCTCGGCTATCTCAAGTTCCAGCTTTTCCGCGCCAACCGCTGCGTGGTCGATACCGGCATCCATCATCTCAAATGGGGCCGCGAGCAGGCGATCCGCTATTTCGTCGAGCAGGATGGCGAGGCCCCCGGCTTCGCCACCCGCGAGGTGGAGCGCTATTGCGCGATGCCCGGCCAGGCGGCGAGCTACAAGATCGGCCATTCGGTGTTCGTCGGCATCCGCGAGAAGGCGAAGGCGAAGATGGGCCCCCGCTTCGACATCAAGGCCTATCACGACGCGGTGCTGGCGCATGGCCGCGTGCCGCTCGAAATCCTGCAGCAGATCGGCGACCGCTGGATCGCGCAGGCGGTTTGAAGGTGTCGCATCAATATATCCGTTCGTGCTGAGGAGCCACTGAGCCCTTCGACAGGCTCAGCCCCTCCTCAGGGCGAACGGCGGAACCTGGTTTTAATGGAGAGGATGATCCCATGATCTTTGAACCGAGCCGCCGCGCGCTGCTCCAGTCCGCCGCCGTCGGGGGCGCGATCGCGCTGTTGCCCGGCACCGTCTTCGCCGAAGCCGCCCGACCGGCGCTCGACACCCCGCTCGGGCCGCTGCTCCAGACCTTCGCGGACGAGATCCTCGTCCTCTCGCCCGAGACGGCGACCTCGCTCGGGCTCGACAGCGGCGCGC
>DASSTK010000104.1:0-4518 GCA_035707945.1 Sphingomonas sp. | reverse complement strand
CACGGCATCGCGGTGACGCCGCTGGCGCTCGCCATCGCCTATTCGGCGCTGGTCAACGGCGGCGTCTATCATCCCGCCACGCTATTCAAGGTGGGGCCGGAGCATCCCGCGTCCGCCGGGCGGCGCGTCGTCTCCGAAGCGGTGAGCGCGCGGGTGCGCCAGCTCCTGCGTCTGGTGGTGATGCCGGTGACGGGCGGCACCGGCAAGAAAGCGGACGTGCCGGGCTTCCGCATCGGCGGCAAGACGGGCACCGGCGAGAAGGCGGACGCGGGCGGCTACAACCACCACCTCAACGTCTCCACCTTCGCCGCCGTCTTCCCGATGGACGATCCCAAATATGTGGTGATCCTGACGCTGGACAGCCCGCACGGCACCAAGGCGACCTACGGCTTCACCACCGCCGCATGGGTGGTCGGCCCGGCGATGGCCAACACCATTTCCCGCATCGGCCCGCTGCTCGGCGTCATCCCCGATGTCCACCACGATGTCGATGAAAGCGATATGCTGCCTCTGATCTGGCACCCTGGCGAGAAGAAGGTGCTGACCGGGCCGAAGCCCGCCAAGCCGGGCCCGACCGCCACCGAAACAATCGTCAAGGACGCGCCGTGAGGCTGGGCGATCTCCTCGCCGGCTATCCGGGCGATGTCATGGGGCTGGACGGCGAAGCGGCGCGGGCGCGGGTGACGGGCTGCGCAATCGACCACCGCAAGGTAGCCCCCGGCACCATCTTCGGCGCCTTCGTCGGCACCGCGCGCAACGGCGAGGACTTCATTCCCGGCGCGGTGGAGGCGGGCGCGATCGCGGTGGTCGCCCGGCCCGAGGCGGCGGCGCCGCCGGGCGTCGTCCACATCGCGGATTCGGAGCCGCGCCGCGCCTTCGCGCGCATCGCCGCGCACTTCTTCGCGCCCTTCCCGGAAACGGTGGTCGCCGTCACCGGCACCAACGGCAAGACCTCCACCGTAGAGCTGACACGCCAGCTCTGGCGCATGGCGGGCCACGCCGCCGCCTCCATCGGCACGCTCGGCGTCACCACGACGGACGGGGAGGGCAAGGCGAGCCAGGTCTCCACCGGCCTCACCACGCCCGACATCGTGACCTTCCTCGCCAACATGGCGGGCCTCAGGATGGAGGGCGTCACCCACGCCGCGTTCGAGGCCTCCAGCCACGGCCTCGCCCAGTTCCGCACCGAAGGGTTGCCGGTGCAGGCGGCCGCCTTCACCAATCTGTCGCGCGATCATCTCGATTATCACGGCACGATGGAGGCCTATCTCGAGGCCAAGCTGCGTCTGTTCACCGAGGTGGTGGACAAGGACGGCGCGGCGGTGGTGTGGGCGGATGATCCGGCTTCCGCGCGCGTGATCGAGCTGGCGCGCGAGCGGGGCCTCAAGCTGCTCACGGTCGGCGAAAAGGGCGAGACGCTGCGGCTGGTCGGCCGCGAGCCCACCAAGCTCGGCCAGACGCTCACGATCGAGGCGGAGGGGCGGGCGCACACGGTCAAGCTGCCGCTGATCGGGGCCTATCAGGCGGCGAACGCGCTGGTGGCGGCGGGCTTCGCCATCGCCACGGGCCATGCCGCGGCGGACGTGCTCGGCTGGCTGCACCGCGTCCAGCCTGTGCGCGGGCGGCTGGAGCGGGCGGTGATCTCGGCCAGGGGCGCGCCCGTCTATGTCGATTACGCCCACACGCCGGACGGCCTGCGCGCCGCGATCGAGGCGCTGAAGCCCCACGCCCGGGACCGGCTGATCCTGGTGTTCGGCGCCGGCGGCGATCGCGACACCGGCAAGCGGCCGGAGATGGGCCGGGTCGCCACCGAGCTTGCCGATCACGTCATCGTCACGGACGATAATCCGCGCTCTGAAGACCCGGCCGCGATCCGCTCCGCCATCCTCGCCGCCGCCCCGGGCGCGCGCGAGGTGGGGGACCGTCGCGCCGCCATCGCCGCCGCCCTCGCCGAAGCGGGCGGGGGAGACGTGGTGCTGGTCGCCGGCAAGGGGCATGAGACGGGGCAGATCGTCGGCGATCTCGTCCTGCCCTTCGACGATGTGCAGGTGGCGCGGGAGTGCGCGGCATGAGGGGGGGCGCAACCTGCTCCCCTCCCGCTTGCGGGAGGGGCCGGGGGTGGGCCCGTGGGTTTGGCCGGGCGACTCCTTCGATAGCGCGGGCCCACCCCCCGACCCCCTCCCGCAAGCGGGAGGGGGAGAAATGAGTCTCTGGACCTCCTCCGCCATTGCCGCCGCGACCGGCGGCGCGGCCTCGGCCGGGTTCGCCGTCTCAGGCGTCGCCTACGATTCCCGCGAGGTCGGCCCGGGCGATCTCTTCATCGCGCTCAAAGGCGAGCATACCGACGGACACCGTTTCGTGCCGCAGGCCTTCGCGCAGGGCGCGGCGGGTGTCATCGTCTCGCAGCCGGTCGACGGCCCGCACGTTCTCGTCGCCGACACCGCCGCCGCGCTGAACGCGCTCGGGGTCGCCTCGCGCGCCCGCACGGCCGCGGAGATCGTCGGCGTCACCGGCTCGGTCGGCAAGACGGGGGTGAAGGAGGCGCTCTACGCCGCCTTCGATCGCGCCGCGCCCGGCCGCGCGCACCGTTCGCTCAAGAGCTACAACAACCATGTCGGCGTGCCCTTGAGCCTCGCGCGGATGCCGCAGGACGCCCGTTTCGGCGTGTTCGAGATGGGCATGAACCATGCCGGCGAGCTCGATCGGCTCACTCGCCTCGTCCGTCCGCATGTCGCGCTGGTGACGGCGATCGCCCCGGCGCACTCCGCCTTCTTCTCGGGCGAGGAGGCGATCGCGGACGCCAAGGGCGAGATTTTCCGGGGGCTGGAGCCGGGGGGAACCGCCATCCTCCCCTTCGACAGCCCGCATCGTGATCGTCTGCTCGCCGCCGCCCGGCCTTATGCCGCGAATATCCTCACCTTCGGACGGGGGCAGGGCGCGGACGTGCGCGCCACCGAGGCGATACGCGGCCAGGGCGGCACGCTGGTCAACGCGACGCTGCCCGGCGGCCAGCTCACCTTCACGATCGGCATGCCGGGCGAGCATTGGGTGTCGAACGCGCTCGCGGTGCTGGCGGCGGTGGAGGCGGCGGGCGGCGATCTCGCTGCGGCCGGGCTGGCGCTCGCCGAGATGAACGGCCTGCCGGGGCGCGGCCGCCGGCTCATCATTTCCATTTCTGGCGGCGAGGCGCTGCTGATCGACGAAGCCTATAACGCCAATCCGGCCTCGATGGCCGCCACCATCCGCGAGCTCGGGCATGAGAAAGCGGCCCGCCGCATCGTGCTGCTCGGCGAGATGCGCGAACTGGGCGAGGGATCGGCCGATTTCCACCGCGCCCTCGCCCGGCCGATCGGGCAGGCGGGCGTGGGAATCGCGCTTCTGGTCGGCGAAGGCATGACGCCGCTCGCCGAATCGCTTGCGGGCGAATGCCAAGTCGAGCATGTCGCCGATGCTGCAACCGCGAAAGCGCGGCTGGCGGAGCTGCTCCGCCCCGGCGACGCGGTGCTGGTCAAGGGATCCAACGCCATCGGGCTCGGCCGCGTCGTGGAGGCGCTGGCGGGGGAAATCGTGTAATGCTGTATCTGATCGCCGACTATTTCGGCTTCCCCCATGTTCTGAACCTGGTCCGCTACATCACCTTCCGCGCGGGCGCGGCGGCGCTGACGGCCCTGTTCCTCGGCCTCATCATCGGGCCCCGGTTCATCGGCTGGCTGCGCATCCGCCAGGGCAAGGGCCAGCCGATCCGCACCGACGGGCCGCAGACCCATCTCGCCAAGCGCGGCACGCCGACGATGGGCGGGCTGATGATCCTGACGGCGCTGGTCGTCTCGATGATCCTGTGGATGGATCTCGGCAACCGCTACACCTGGGCGGTGCTGTTCGTGACGCTGGGCTTCGGCGCGATCGGCTTCCTCGACGATTACGACAAGGTGAAGAAGCGCAGCCACAAGGGCGTGTCCGGCAAGGTGCGCCTCGCCTTCGAGTTCCTGATCGCGGGCATCGCGAGCTGGCTGATCGTGCATTTCAACGGCACCCAGCTCTATGTGCCCTTCTACAACGGGCCGGTGATCGACCTCGGGCCTTTTTACATCCCCTTCGCCGCCTTCACGATCGTCGCCTTCGGCAATGCGGTGAACCTGACGGACGGGCTGGACGGGCTCGCCACCATGCCGGTCATCATCGCCTGCCTCGCCTTCTTCGTGATCGCCTATCTCGTCGGCAACGTGAAGTTCGCCCATTATCTCGGCATCCCGCATGTGCCCGGCGCGGGCGAGCTGACCGTGATCTGCGCCGCGATCATCGGCGCGGGCCTCGCCTTTCTGTGGTTCAACGCGCCGCCGGCGGCGGTTTTCATGGGAGATACCGGCAGCCTCGCATTGGGCGGCGCGCTCGGCGCGATCGCGGTGGTGGCGCATCACGAGATCGTGCTGGGGATCGTCGGCGGCCTGTTCGTGGTCGAGGCGATGAGCGTCATCATCCAGGTGTTCTTCTACAAGCGCACCGGCAAGCGCGTGTTCA
>DASSTK010000103.1:0-9939 GCA_035707945.1 Sphingomonas sp. | reverse complement strand
CTGGCGCTCCGGCCCGAGCCTGGCGCGAGCGCCACCGCAGCGGCGGCGGCGCGACTGGGCCTTGCCGCCATTTCCGCGCCGCTGTTCACGGTGCGAGCCGTCGATTGGGAGCCGCCCGAAGATTTGCCGGACGCGCTGCTGCTCACCAGCGCCAATGCGGTGCGGCTGGGCGGTCCGAAACTCGCGAAGCTGACGGCGCTGCCCGTCTATGCCGTCGGCGAAGCGACCGCGCGGGCGGCGCGCGCGGCGGGATTCCAGCGGGTGATCGCGGGCGATGCGGGCGTGGACGCGCTCGCCGAGCGGGCGCGGGCGGACGGGATCGGCCGCTGGCTGCATCTCGCCGGGCGCGAGCATCGCCGTCCCGTCCCGCCGCCGACGACGGAAACCCGCATCGTCTATGCGGCCGACGCGGCGGAGCGATTGCCCGAAGCGGCGATGGCGGCATTGCCTCAAGCGGTCGCCCTGCTCCATTCGCCCCGCGCCGCCGGGCATTACCGGAAGCTGGCGGAGCAGGCGGGATTCCCGCTCGCCGCCCTCGTCATTACCGCGATCAGCCCGGCCGCCGCCGAAGCGGCGGGCGAGGGCTGGCGCGCCGTCGCGGTCGCCGATCGGCCGGATGACGCAGCGCTGCTGGCGGCGGCGGCGAAGCTGTGCGATCAATAGCCCACGGGAGGAGCGGAGCGGGCGATGGACGACTATGAAACCTATGAGGAGCCCCGCTCGCGCCTCTGGCTCTGGGTATTGATCCTGCTGCTGATCGCCTTCATCGGCGGGATCATCGCCACCGGCTATGCCGTTGCCCATAACCGCCATATCGCCGGCTGGCTGCAGCTCGAGCCCGTCGCCCAGGCCCGGGCCGAGGCGCAGATGGCGCGGCGGATCGTAGTGCAGCCCCAGCCCACACCCGCGCCCGCCCCGAAAGCCGCTGCGGCGGCCGATCCGGTCGTGCAATCCCGGCTCGACGCGCTCGACGCCAGGGTCAACGATATCCAGCAGCAGGCCCGCGCCGCCACTGGCGACGCCTCGCGCGCGGAGGGGCTGCTCGTCGCCTTCGCGGCGCGGCGCGCGCTCGATCGCGGCATGGGGCTCGGCTATATCGAGGGGCTGCTGCGTCAGCGTTTCGGCAAGACTCAGCCCCAGGCGGTCGCAGCGATCATCTCGGCGGCGCAGCAGCCGGTCACGCTTTCCGATCTCCAGACCGATCTCGACGCGATCGCGCCCAAGCTCGCCGCCGGCGGCGGATCGCCCAACGAAAGCTGGTGGGATGCGTTCCGACGCCAGATCGGAAGCCTGATCGTGGTGCGGCATGCGGGCGAAGTCTCGCCGCTTCCCGCCGATCGCGTCGAACGCGCGCAGCGGATGCTGGAGGCGGGGCAGGTGGATGCCGCCCTCGCCGAGATCGTGCGCCTGCCCGATCACCGTGCCGCCGGGAAATGGATCGCCGAGGCGCGGCGTTATATCATCAGCCGCTCCGCGCTGGACCGGATCGAGACGGCGGCGCTGCTCGATCCCGCGACATCGGCCGGCGGCGGCCCGGTGCCCGGCTGGCCCGCTTCCGCTCAATCTCCGCAACATCCGCCCGCCGTGCTCAAGCCCGCCCCCGGATCACCGCTGGACAAGGCGCGTCACTAACCTGTTGGACAAGAGTGGAATCGCCATATAGGTTTCCGCCCCGAAGGGGTGGGACATGGCAGGGGGCACGGCCGAGTGGGTCTTCGGCGTGGCGGCGCGTGAGTTGGCGCTGTTCGCCGCGATCGGCTTTCTGATCGGCGGGATCAACGATCTTGTCATCGATCTGATCTGGCTGATCCGCTCGGCCTGGCGCGCCTGCACCGTTTACCGCAGGCATCCCCGCGCCGATGCGGCGAGCCTCGCCCCGCCGATGAAGCCCGGCCGTATCGCGATCTTCGTGCCCGCCTGGCGCGAGGAGGCGGTGATCGGCGCGATGATCGAGACGGCTCTGGCCTCGATCCGCCATCCGGATTGGCGGCTTTATGTGGGCTGCTATCCCAATGATCCCGGCACCATCGCCGCCGTCCGCGTTGCGGGCGCCGATCCGCGCGTGCGGCTGGTGATCGGCGATACGGATGGGCCCACCACCAAAGCGGGATGCCTCAACTGGCTGTGGCGCGCCCTCATGGAGGACGAGGCGGCGGAGGGGGTGCGCTTCAAGGCGGTGGTTCTCCATGATGCGGAGGACGTCATCCACCCCGATGAGCTTGCCGTTCACGATTCGCTGATCGAGCGCTTTGATCTGGTCCAGCTTCCGGTGCTGCCGGTGGTTGTGCGCGGGTATGGCGCATGGGGCGCGCTCGTGTCCGGCCATTATTGCGGCGAGTTCGCCGAAGCCCACGCCAAGCAAGTGGTTGTGCGCGAGGCTTTGGGAGCGGCGGTCCCTTCCGCTGGCGTGGGCTGCGCCATCGCTCGGGACATGCTGGGCCGCCTCGCCGGCCCGGCGGGAACGCCGTTCGATCCCGACAGCCTGACCGAGGATTATGAGCTCGGCTTGCACATCGGCATGGCGGGCGGACGCGGCGCATTCGTGAGGGTGCGGGCGGCAGAGGGGAAGGATGTCGTCGCCGTCCGCTCCTGCTTTCCGCACGGCTTCGGCGCTTCCGTGCTCCAGAAGGCGCGCTGGGTGACGGGCATCGCGCTCGCGGGCTGGGATCGGCTGGGCTGGGGCGGCGGCCTCGCCGAATGCTGGATGCGCTTCCATGATCGCCGTTCGCTGATCGCCGCGCTGGTGCTGGTGGCCGGCTATGGCGCGATTGCCGCCTGGGTGGTGGCGGCGGCTCTGTCGGCGATGACGGGCAGGGAGACGATGGGCATCGCTCTGCCGGGCTGGCTGATCGTCGCCAATCTGGCGATGCTGCTCTGGCGGGTGGGGATGCGGTGCGGCTTCACCTTGCGCGGCTATGGCCGGCGCATGGCGATGCTGACGCCGCTCCATATGCTGATCGGCAATCTTGTCGCGATCGGGGCGGCGATGCGCGCCTTCAGGCTTTATCTCGATCTGCTGAGGCATGGTCGCTTGCGATGGGACAAGACGGCCCATGTCTTCCCGTCCCTATCGTGTGAAGCCCTGGAGTGAGTGGGGGACGCTACGCCGCCGCGCCGATCCGTTTCCTGCTGGCGGTGGTCGGGATATGGATCGCCGGACGCGGGGCGATGCTGGCGGTATGGAACATGCCATCGCCGCCGGGACAGGGGCCGTGGCGATGGTCTTGGGGTTCCGTGGAGCCGGCGAGCGCTCCATCCCATATGCCGACAGCACGATCGGCGGCAGCCGACACATGGGCGCCGCTTCCTTCGATCCAGCCGCCCAAACCCGCCTCCGCGCAGGCTCCCTTTCATGACGATCCTGCGCGCTTCGATCGGGCCAGGACATCGGATACTCATCCACCCGCAATCCCCGCCGTCGCCCTGGAACCGGCGACCATATTGCCCGATCCGCTCGCACCGCCTTCGCCGCCGGATCGCTGGTCCGGTTCCGCCTGGCTGTTCGCGCGCGGGGAGGGCGAGCGCGGCCTTGCGCCGAACGGGCGGATCGGCGGGAGCCAGACGGGCGTGCGCATCCTCTATCGGCTTGACGAAGCCGGCCGGCTCGCCGCGTCGGCGCGACTGTCGCGGAGCCTCGCCGGCCCGCGCCAGACGGAAGCGGCGTTCGGGCTCGACTGGAAGCCGCTCGCACCTGTCCCGCTGCATCGAACGGCGGAACGGCGGATCGCCATCGATCGAGGGGGCCGAAACGCCTGGGCGCTGGGCATCGCGGGCGGCGTGGACGCCATGCCGCTCGGCCCTGCGCTCCGGCTGGACGCCTATGCGCAGGCAGGGGCGGTCGGCGCGCGCCGCCGCGATCTCTATGCGGATGGGGCTGTGCGCATCGCGCGCGGATTCGATCTCGGCGAGGGTCGCTCGCTCGCGATCGGCGGAGGCGTGTTCGGCGCGGCTCAGCCCGGGGTCTCACGGCTCGATATGGGGCCGGGCATGGTGCTGCGGCTGCCGGTGATGGGCCGCACCATCGCGATCGCGCTCGACTGGCGCGAACGGATCGCGGGATCGGCCCGGCCCGGCTCCGGCCCGGCCTTCACGCTGGGCGCCGATTTCTGATCAAGTCCGGCAAATTGTTTACATTTTGCCGATAGCGTCGCCTGCGAGACCGATGAGGAGCCTCGCGTGGATGTGATGGAGTGGAACGGCCTGCCGGGCGGCGCAGGTCATGCCGAAGCAGCCGAAATCGGGCGCGTGATCGAGGTGGCCGGCGGCGCCGCGCGCGTGATCCTCGATTCGCCCGCGCTCCAGCGGCTCCACGCCGGCGCCGAGGCGGGCGGCGTCGCGCTCGCCGGCGAGGTCGGCTCACAGATCAAGATGAAGCTCGATCGGCTGTGGCTGATCGCCAGCGTCCGCTCGCTCCGGCTCGAAGGGGTGGAAGGCGATATGATCGCCGCCGAGGTCGATTTCCTGGGCGAAGGCCGGCAATGTCCCCAAACCGGCCATCTGCTCGGCTTCCGGCGCGGCGTGACGCGCTATCCGCTTCCCGGCTGCCGCGTCTTCGCCGCCGACGAGCATGACATGAGCCAGGTCTTCGCCGCCGAGGAGCGCGCGCATATCGAGATCGGCACCGTCTATCCCACGAGCGACGTGCGCGGCGCGCTCTATATCGACGCGCTGCTCGGCCGCCATTTCGCGCTGGTCGGCTCCACCGGCACCGGCAAATCGACCAGCCTCGCGCTGATTCTCCACCGCATCTGCGAGATGGCCCCCCAGGGCCATGTCGTGATGATCGATCCGCACGGCGAATATCCGGCCGCCTTCGAAGGCTATGGCGAGCTGTTCGACGTCGAGAATCTGGCCCTCCCCTATTGGCTGATGAACTTCGAGGAACATGCCGAGGTGCTCGTCACCTCCGAAGGCGCGGAGCGGCAGCGCGATCTCGACGTGCTCGCCAAATGCCTGCTCGCCGCGCGCCAGAAAAGCCGCGCCGCCGAGGGCATGAGCAAGGTGACGGTGGACAGCCCGATCCCCTATCTCCTCTCCGATCTCGTCGCCTTCATCGTCGCCGAGATGGGCAAGCTCGATCGCGCCGGCGACACCGGGCCCTATATGCGGCTCAAGACCAAGATCGAGGAGATACGCTCCGATCCCCGCTACGCCTTCATGTTCTCCGGCATGCTGGTGGGCGACACGATGGCGGCGACGCTGGCGCGGCTGTTCCGCCTGCCGACGATGGGCAAGCCCATCTCGATCATCGACGTCTCCGGCGTGCCTTCGGAGATCACCTCGGTGGTGGTGGCGCTGCTTTCCCGCCTGGTGTTCGATTACGCCATCTGGTCCCGCCATGAGACGCCGCGGCCGATCCTGCTCGTCTGCGAGGAAGCGCACCGCTACATTCCGTCCGAACGGGTGCAGGGCAATTCGGCGGTGCGCCGCGTGCTGGAGCGCATCGCCAAGGAAGGCCGCAAATACGGCGTGTCGCTGGGGCTCGTGACGCAGCGCCCGTCCGATCTCGCCGAAGGCGTGCTCTCCCAATGCGGCACGATCATCGCGATGCGCCTCAACAACGAACGCGACCAGGCGCATGTCCGCGCCGCCATGCCGGAAGGCGCGCGCGGCTTCATGGAGACGATCCCCGCGCTCCGGAACCGTCAGTGCGTGGTGTGCGGCGAGGGCGCCTCGATCCCGATGCGCATATCCCTCGATACGCTGGAGGAGAACAAGCGCCCGGCCTCGGGCGATCCGCTGTTCTCGGTGCTGTGGAAGGATTCGGGCGGCGAGGCGGAGATGATCGCGCGCGTGATCGGCCGCTGGCGGCGGCAGGGACGCTGAGCCTCTAAACCCGCCCGAGCGACGGCCGATTCCAAAGCTGCGACGGACGGAGGGGCGGCACGCCTTCGATCGCTTGCCTTCGCACGCGTCCGCCCCCATCTTGACCCTTGGAATGGCGGGCGTTCTTGACCATCGGCTTGTCGCCGTGCTGGGGCCGACCAACACCGGCAAGACGCATCTGGCGATCGAGCGGATGTGCGGCCATTCCTCCGGCCTGATGGGATTTCCGCTGCGCCTGCTGGCGCGCGAGGTCTATGATCGGGTGGTGGCGATCAAGGGCCGCGAGCAGGTCGCGCTGCTGACCGGGGAGGAGAAGATCCTTCCCGAGAAAGCCCGCTGGTTCCTTTGCACCGCCGAATCCATGCCCACCGACAGGGATTTCGCCTTCGTCGCGCTTGATGAGGCGCAACTCGGGGCCGATCCCGAGCGCGGCCATGTCTTCACCGATCGCCTGCTGCGCGCGCGCGGGCGCGAGGAGACGATGATCCTCGGCTCCGAGACGCTGAAGCCCATGCTGCGCGCGCTGACGCCGGATGCGGAGATCATCACCCGCCCGCGCTTCTCCACCCTGAGCTATGCGGGGCCCAGGAAGCTTTCGCGTCTGCCCAAACGATCGGTCGTCGTCGCCTTCTCGGCCGAGGAGGTTTATGCCGTCGCCGAGATGCTGCGGCGTCTGCGCGGCGGCGCGGCGGTGGTGATGGGCGCGCTCTCGCCCCGCACCCGCAACGCCCAGGTGGCGATGTATCAGGCGGGCGAGGTCGATTATCTCGTCGCCACCGACGCGATCGGCATGGGCCTCAACATGGATGTGGCGCATGTCGCCTTCGCGTCGCTCCGGAAGTTCGACGGCAAGCGTTCGCGCCGCCTCACCATCCCCGAAATGGCGCAGATCGCCGGCCGCGCCGGGCGGCACCATCGCGACGGCGCCTTCGGCACGCTGGGCGGCGAGACTTCCGCCGCCGTCTTCGAGCCGGACGAGATCGAGGCGATCGAGAATCACCGTTTCGCGCCGCTCGACCATCTTTATTGGCGGGAGGGCGCGCCGGACATGGGCTCGGTCGATCGCCTGATCGCCGCGCTCGAACGGCGGCCCGACCGGCCCGGCCTGCGCGCCGCGCCCGAGGCGATCGATCTCAAGGTGCTCAAGCGTCTGGCGGGGGACGATTTCATCCGCGCCCGCGCCAAGGGCGTCGGCATGGTCGCGCGGCTGTGGGAGGCGTGCGGCCTGCCGGACTTCCGCAAGACCGGGGCCGAGCAGCATGCACGGCTGGTGGGGCGCATTTTCCATTCGCTGAGCGAGGGCAAGGGCCATATCCCGGCACCCTGGTTCGCGGACGAGGTGGCGCGGCTCAATAATGTGCAGGGCGATGTCGAGACGATCGCCGACCGCATCGCCTCTGCGCGCACCTGGGCCTATATCGCGCAACGCGCCGACTGGCTGGCCGAACCCGCCAGGTGGCGGCAGCGCACGGTGGAGATCGAGGAGCGCCTCTCCGATGCCCTGCACGAGCGGCTGACCCAGCGCTTCGTCGACCGACGCACCTCGGTGCTGCTGCGCGATCTGAGCGCGCGCGGGGCGGACATGCTGCCCGTCGTCATCGGCGAGGATGGCGAGGTCAGCGTCGCCGACGAGCCGATTGGTCGCCTCACCGGCTTCCGCTTCGTCGCCGACGCCGCCGCGCGCCACGCCGACATGAAGCGGCTGATGGCGGCGGCCGAGCGCCGGTTGGGAGACGAACTGGCCCGCCGCGCCCGCGCACTCGTGGAGGATGCGGACGAGGCGTTCACCCTCGCCACCGATGTCGGCCGCCCGGTCGCGATCTTCTGGCGCGGCGACGTGGCGGCGCGGCTCGCCAGGGGGCGGGCGCTCACCGAACCCAAGTTGGCGCTCCACCGGACGCTCGATACGCTTGCGCCCGACGATCGCGCGGCGGTGCTGGGCCGGCTGGAAACCTGGTTCGCGGACGGCGTGGCCCGCCATCTTGCCCCGCTCGCCGCGATCGGGTCGGCCGCGCGCGATCGCGCGACCGATCCGGCGCTCCGGGCTCTGCTCGCGCCGCTCGCCGATGCGGGCGGGGTGATCGCGCGCGAGGCGGTATCCGCCGCGCTCCCCACGCTCAGCCGGGATCAGCGCAAGGCGGCGGCCAGGCTGGGCGTCAGGATCGGCACGCTCGATCTGTTCGTGCCCGCGCTGCTCAAGCCCGAGCCGCTGCGCTGGCGCATCGCGCTCGCCGCCGTGCGGATGGGGCTCGACATGCCGCCGGCGCCGCCGCCGGGCGCGGCGATGCTCGATCGGCCCGATCCGCTGCTGCGCGCGGCGGCCGCGCGCGCGGGCTTCCGCGATCTGGGCGAGCAGATGCTGCGCGTCGATCTGGTCGAGCGGCTGGCGCGGCACGCGCACGACGCACGGCAGGGCCGCCGCCCGTTCGTGCCCGATCCCTCTCTCTCCACCTCGCTCGGCCTCAAGCCGCCGGCGGTGGCGCGGCTGATGCGCGCGCTGGGCTTCGCGCGGCGGGAGGGCGAGGAAGGCAAGGTCGCATGGCTGTGGCGCGGCCGCCGCCCGGCCCGGCCCGAAGCGGCGCGCGCCCGGCCGGGCAGCGCCTTCGCCCCGCTCGCATCTCTACTCAAGCAAGAGGGGCTGCATGGCTGAAGGCTCGATCCGTCTCGATCGCTTCCTCTGGTTCGCGCGCTTCGCCAGGACGCGCGGCATCGCGCAGAAGCTGGTGGATTCGGGCCATGTGCGGGTGGACGGCAAGCCGGTTTGCAAGCCTTCCCAGCCGGTGCGGATCGGCTCGGTGGTGGGCCTGCCGCTCGGCGATCGGGTGCGGGTGGTGCGCGTGGAGGCGCTGCCCGCCCGGCGCGGCCCGGCCCCCGAAGCGCGCGCATGTTACACCGATCTTGTCGGCGGCGGACTCGCGGCCCATTGACGACGCGCCGCTCCCGCGACTAGCAGGGGCCGCATTTTGAGCATTCGAGGCAGAGAAACCGAGCCATGACCTACGTCGTCACCGACGCCTGCATCCGCTGCAAATATATGGATTGCGTGGAGGTCTGCCCCGTGGACTGTTTCTACGAGGGCGAGAACATGCTCGTCATCAACCCCAACGAGTGCATCGATTGCGGCGTATGCGAGCCCGAATGCCCGGCCGAGGCGATCCTGCCGGACACCGAAGGCGGGCTGGAACAGTGGCAGGAGTTGAACTCCACCTTCTCGGCCCAGTGGCCCAACATCACCCGCAAGCGCGAGCAGCCGGCCGACGCCGACGAGCATAAGGGCGAAGAGGGCAAGTACGACAAATATTTCTCGCCCGAGCCCGGCCAGGGCGATTAGTTCCCGCCGCTGCGGCGAATCGCCTGTCCAGCGCTACCAATTGCCGAACATCTGTGTTATAAGCTGCTTCCGCAGGGGGGCGGCTCGTGATCGCGCGCGATCGCGGGGTTAGCCCCTATATTTCTTGATGTGGGCGGCCGATGCCGATCGCCCGCGGCCGTGCGGTGGGGACACGGGCGTGCGCGAGGGGCAGCGGCCCGGTATTTCCGGAAAGGTGAACAATGGCTGCAAAGGCGTTGAGTTTCGACGTCGGCGACTATGTCGTCTATCCCAAGCACGGCGTCGGCCGCGTGGTCGAGCTGCAAAGCCAGGAGATCGCGGGGGCCAAGCTCGAGCTTTACGTGCTGCGCTTCGAGAAGGAGCGGATGACGCTGCGCGTTCCCACCAACAAGGCCGAGTCGGTCGGCATGCGCAAGCTTTCCTCCTCGGTGACGCTGAAGGAGGCGCTCGATACGCTGAAGGGCAAGCCAAAGGTCAAGCGCACCATGTGGTCCCGCCGCGCGCAGGAATATGAGGCGAAGATCAACTCGGGCGATCTCGTGTCGATCGCCGAGGTGGTGCGCGATCTGTTCCGCGCCGAGGATCAGCCCGAGCAGAGCTATTCGGAGCGCCAGATCTTCGAGGCCGCCGCCAGCCGCCTCGCCCGTGAGCTCGCGGCGATGGAGCAGGTCGACGAGCCGCAGGCGATGGAGAAGATCCTCGAGATCCTCAACAAGGCCGCGGCGATCTACAACAAGGCCAAGGAAGCGGCCGAGTAGGCCAGGCCTTCCATGGTCGCGCAA
>DASSTK010000102.1:0-2400 GCA_035707945.1 Sphingomonas sp. | reverse complement strand
GCCTTCCGCGAGGCCTTCGCCTCCGGGCGGATGCATCATGCCTGGCTGCTCGCCGGGCCGCAGGGGGTGGGGAAGGGGAGCTTCGCGCGCGCGGCGACGCTGCGCCTGCTCGCCGACGCGGCGGGGCCGGCGGCGGAGGCGCCGGGGCTGGAGGTGGACCCCGAGCATCGCATCGCCCGACTGTGGCAGGCGGGCAGCCATCCGGACGTGATGATCCTCGAACGGCTGTGGCGCGACAAGACCAAGGATGTTGCGCGCAACATCTCGGTCGATCAGGTGCGCGGCCTCTCCCGCCTGTTCGCCACCGCGCCGAGCTTCTCGCCCTGGCGGGTGGTGATCGTCGACGCTGCCGAGGATATGGAGCGATCGGCGGCCAACGCGCTGCTCAAGTCGCTGGAAGAACCGCCCGCCAGCTCGCTGTTCCTGCTGGTGAGCCATGCGCCGGCGCGGTTGCTGCCGACGATCCGTTCGCGCTGCCGGGTGCTGCGCTTCCCGGCGCTCGGCGAGGCCGATATGCGGGCGGCGCTGCGGCAGGCGCTGCCGGAGGCGGGCGAAGGCGAGATCGCCGATCTGATCGCGGCGGGGGAAGGATCGCCGGGGCGCGCGGTGCGCTATGCCGGGCTGGACGTCGCGGGGCTCGATCGCGCGATGGAGGCGATCCTCCGCTCGGGCGACCCCGATAATGCCGAGCGTTCGGCGCTGGCCCGCAGCCTGGCGCTCAAGGCCGCGCAGCCGCGCTACGAACTGCTGCTCGAGCGGCTCCCCACCCGCATCGCCGCCGAGGCGAAGACGCGGCGCGGAGAGGCGCTTGCCGAGGCGGTGGCGCTGTGGGAGAAGGCGCGCGCCCTGGCCGGGAGCGCGGTGCGCCTCTCGCTCGATCCCCAGGCGACGGTGTTCGAGCTTGCCGGGCTGCTCGCGTCGCTCAACAGAAGCGCCAGCCAAGCCCGCCGATGAGCAAGCCTTTCTACATCACCACCGCGATCAGCTACCCCAACGGCCGCCCGCATGTCGGCCACGCCTATGAGGCGATCGCCACCGACGCGATCGCGCGCTGGAAGCGCCTGCAGGGGCATGAGGTGCGCTTCCTCACCGGCACCGACGAGCATGGCCTGAAGATGGCGCAGACGGCGCGCGACCGGGGCATCGCGCCGCGTGCGCTGGCGGACGAGATGTCCAGCATGTTCAAGGCGATGGATGACGCGCTCAACATCTCCTACGATCGTTTCATCCGCACCACCGACGCCGATCATTACGCCGCCTCCGCCGCCATCTGGGAGGCGATGAAGGCAAGGGGCGACATTTATCTCGGCCGCTACGAAGGCTGGTATTCGGTGCGCGACGAGGCCTTTTACGGCGAGGAGGAACTGGCCGAGGGGGAAGGGGGACAAAGGCTCTCGCCCCAGGGAACGCCGGTGGAATGGACGGTGGAGGAAAGCTGGTTCTTCCGCCTCTCCGCCTATCAGGATCGGCTGCTCGCCCATTATGAGGCGCACCCGGACTTCATCCGGCCGGAGGGGCGGCGCAACGAGGTCGTCTCGTTCGTGAAGGGCGGGCTGGCCGACCTCTCCATCTCGCGCACCAGCTTCGATTGGGGCGTGCCTGTGCCGGGATCGCCGGGGCATGTCATGTATGTGTGGGTGGATGCGCTCACCAATTACCTGACCGGCGCGGGCTATCCGGGCGACATGTCGAAATGGTGGCCGGCGGACCTGCACGTCATCGGCAAGGATATCGTGCGCTTCCACGCGGTCTATTGGCCGGCCTTCCTGATGTCGGCCGGGCTGCCGCTGCCGAAAGCGGTGTTCGGGCACGGCTTCGTGCTCAACCGCGGCGAGAAGATGTCGAAATCCACCGGCAACATCGTCGATCCGCTGGAGATGGCGGAGCGTTACGGGGTGGATGCGCTGCGCTATTTCCTGCTGCGCGAGGTGAGCTTCGGGCAGGACGGCAGCTACAGCCGCGAAGCCATCGTGACGCGGGTGAACGCGGATCTCGCCAACGGGCTCGGCAACCTCGCCCAGCGCTGCCTCTCGATGATCGCCAAGCAGTGCGGCGGCGTGCTGCCGGAGCCGGACGGCGTGGCCGATCCGGGGTCGACCGCCGGCATCCTCGATCGCATGACGGCGGCGATGGACGAGCTGGCGCTGAACCGCGCGCTGGAGATCGCGTGGGAGGGGGTGGGCGAGGCCAACCGCTGGGTCGCCGACCGCGCGCCCTGGGCGCTCCGCAAGACCGATCCCCGGGCGGCCGACGCCGTACTCTACTGGACGGCCGAAACGGTGCGGCGGCTCGCGATCCTGGTGCGCTGGGCGATCCCGGCGAGCGCGGACAAGCTGCTCGACCAGCTCGGCGTGGCGGCCGATGCGCGCGATTTCACGGCGCTGGATGCGCCGCTCGTGG
>DASSTK010000101.1:0-3257 GCA_035707945.1 Sphingomonas sp. | reverse complement strand
GGGGCAATAGCGGGCCTCCGGGCCGGCGTAGAGCGGAAGGTTGATCCGTTCGGGCACCGTCGGGTCCTTGAGGACGAGGTGACACGGCTGGTTCTCCTCGTGATTGGTGCCGGAGAGGAACACCGAGGAGAGCCGGTCGAAGCTGATGACGCCGTCCGGCTTGGGATAGGCGATCGGGCGGACCTGATTGGCCTGCCATAATGTCTCGTTGTCGGCATGCTTGTGGCGGAGCGTGAAGGGCAGGCCGATCCCCAGATGTCGCATCCACATGTCGACGCCCGCGATCAGCGTGCCCGCGCTGCCGCCGAAGCGCGCCACCGCCGGCTCGGCGTTGCGCACCGTCTTCAGTTCCTTCGCGACCCAGCTCGCATCGAGCGCGTCGGGATAGGCGGCGAGTTCGTCCTGCCGCCGATCCGCCGCGATCGCGTCATAGGCGGCATCGGCGGCGAGCATGGCGGATTTCATGGCGGTGTGCGTGCCCTTGATCCGCGGCACGTTGACGAAGCCCGCCGAGCAGCCGATCAGCGCGCCGCCGGGGAAGACCAGCTTCGGCACCGATTGCCAGCCGCCCTCGTTGATCGCGCGCGCGCCGTAGGAGATGCGCCGCCCGCCTTCCAGCAGCGGCCGGATCGCCGGATGCTGCTTCCAGCGCTGGAACTCCTCGAAGGGCGAGAGCCAGGGGTTGCGGTAATCGAGCGCGACGACGAAACCGATCGCGACCTGATTGTTCGCCTGATGATAGATGAAGCCGCCGCCCCAGGCCCCATCGAGCGGCCAGCCCTGGGTGTGGATGACGCGGCCGGGGACATGCCTGGCGGGATCGACGTCCCACAATTCCTTGAGGCCGATGCCGTAGACCTGCGGATCGCGCCCGGCCTGGAGATCGAACAGGCGTTTCAGCTCCTTGGTCAAGCTGCCGCGCGCGCCTTCGGCGAAGAAGGTGTAGCGGCCGTGCAGCTCCATGCCGGGCTGGTAATCGGGCTTGTGCTCGCCGTCGCGCGCGATGCCCATGTCTCCGGTGGCGACGCCCTTCACCGCGCCCTGCTCGTCGAACAGGATTTCCGCAGCCGGGAAGCCGGGGAATATCTCGACGCCCAGTTCCTCGGCCTGCCCCGCCAGCCAGCGGCAGAGATTGCCCAGGCTCGCCGTGTAGGTGCCCTTGTTGGACATGAAGGGCGGCATCATCCAGTGGGGCATTTCGGATTTGCCCCTGGCGCTCAGCAGCCAATGATGATTCTCGATGACGGGCACCGTGAGCGGGCTGCCCTTCTCCCGCCAGTCCGGAATCAGATCGTCGAGCGCGATCGGATCGATCACCGCGCCGGAGAGGATATGCGCGCCGACTTCGGAGCCCTTCTCCAGCACGCAGACCGAAAGCTCGCGCCCCTCGGCCTGGGCGCGCTGCTTCAGGCGGATCGCGGCGGAAAGGCCGGCCGGCCCCGCGCCGACGATCACCACGTCATAGGGCATGGATTCGCGTTCGGACATTCGGCCTGACTCCTCTTTCCCCGTCCCGCGCAACGGCTCAATCGTCAATCGTCGCATTCGCGCAACATCTTGTCACCGGGGCCGTGCCCCGAGATTGACGCCCGCGTCAACAGGTGGCTTTGCTAAAGCGTGCTTCAGGGGGGAGACATACGCTTCGGCGATATCGTCGCCAGCGCGCTCGGATGGTGGGCGCAGGCGGGGGTGGACAGCCCGGTGGACGAGCAGCCGCGCGACTGGCTCGCCGCGCCTGCGCGCCCTCGGCCGATGCGCGCCGCCGAGGCCGAACCCGCCTCACAGGAATTGCCCGGCGATCTCGCCGCGCTCCACGTTTTTCTCGCGACCGGCGCCGTCTCCCCCTCGCCCGCGCCGCCGCGCCGCCGCGTCGCGCCTTCGGGCGATCCCGCCTCCGGGCTGATGGTGATCGCGGACATGCCCGATCCGGGCGACGAGGGCCGCACCCTGTTTGCGAGCGAGACGGCCGCGCTGTTCGACGCGATGATGGCCGCGATCGGGCGGGACCGCGCGAGCCTCTACATGGCCCCGCTCTCCCCCTGGCGGATGCCGGGCGGGCGCATCGACGCCGCTTGCGGAGAAGCCTTCACCGCGCTGATGCGCCGCCATGTCGCGCTGGTGAAGCCCAAGGCCGTGCTGATCTTCGGGGACGAGGCGGCGAAGCTGCTGATCGGCGAGGCGTGCGCGGCGCGCCCTGCTTTACGGACTTTCAACCATGATGGCGGCACTGTGGCGGCCGCCGCGACCTTCCATCCGCGCACGCTGCGCCGGACGCCCGCCGCCAAGGCGGCCGCCTGGGCCGCGCTGCGCCCGCTGATCGGAGTGCTTGCCCAGTGACGGCCAGAGCGACCATCCGCCCTCTCCTCGCCTGCGCGGCCGCGCTGCTGGCCGGGGCTTCCGCGCCCGCCCTCGCCGCCAACGACACGATTCCCGACACCGCCGCTCTGCGCGCCGGAGCGGTGCAGAACCCCGCCCCCGGCATCCTCAGCCTCGATCAGCGCATCGCTTATTCGGCGATCTTCAATGCGATCCGGTCCGAACGCTGGGCGGACGCCGCCAACGCGATCGCGCAACTGCCGCCGGACGGCATTCTCGCGCCCGTCGCCAAGGCGGAGCTGTATCTCGCCGCGCGATCGCCGCGCGTCGAGCGGCCGGACCTGATCGCGCTGCTTCGGCAGGCCCCCGATCTGCCGCAGGCGGCGCAGCTCACTCTGCTCGCCCGCAAGCGCGGCGCGACCGACGCCGATCTGCCGACCCTGCCGACAGCGCATGATCTCGACTGGTCGGCCGGCGCGCCCCGCCGCGTCGCCGCGCGCACGATCGACGGGGCGGCGGCCGACGCGCTCGCCCAGCAGGCGCGGCCGCTGCTCAAATCCGATCAGCCCGCCCAGGCCGAGGCGCTGCTCACCGCCGCGCAAACCCAGCTCACGCCGGAAGCGCTCACCGAATGGCGGCAGCGCGTCGCCTGGAGCTATTATCTGAACGGCGACGACGCGAACGCCATCCGCCTTGCCTCGCAAGCCTCGCACGGGGCGGGCGAATGGTCGGTGCAGGCGAGCTGGGTGACGGGCCTCGCCTCCTGGCGGCGGCAGGATTGCCGCGCCGCCGAGGCCGCTTTCGGCCGGGTGGCGAGCAACGCAGGCGATGAGGAGATGCGCGCCGCAGGCCTGTTCTGGAAGGCGCGGGCCGACATGGCCTGCGGCCGCTTCGACAAGGTGCAGCCCACGCTGCGCGCCGCCGCGCGCATCCCCGAGAGC
>DASSTK010000100.1:0-11131 GCA_035707945.1 Sphingomonas sp. | reverse complement strand
CCTGTCGCCGTTCTCGGGCGCGATCGCATGCGCCAGCTCGGTGATATTCTCGACCCGGATGCAGCCATGGCTCAGCGCCCGGTCCTCCTTGGCGAAGGCCCATTTCGCCGGCGTGTCATGCAGATAGATGGCGTAGGGATTGGGCATGTCGAGCTTGAGCCGCCCGAGCGCGTTGTTCGGCCCCGGCCGCTGCCGGATTACGGTGCGGCCGCCGCGTTCCAGGAAGACATAACCGCGCGCCCGCGCGCCGGGGCCGGGCCTGACCTTGCCCTCGGCGAGCACGCTGCGCGGCAGTGTCCACCAGGGATTGACGTCGATATCCTTGATCGCGGCCGACAGCATCGGCGTGGGCGTTGAAGGCTTGCCGACCACGACATTGTGCCGCGCACCTTCGCTGCCGCCCTGCCATAACGTCAATTGCTGGGCGGGAATGTTCACGAACACATAGTCGTCGCCCAGCGCACGCGGCATCCAGCGCCAGCGCTCCATCGAAGCGCGAAGGGCAATGCGGCGGTCAATGGCGTCCGGTGGCGTATCCGCGAGAGCGGAGCGGAGCGCCTTGTAACGCGGATCGCGCGGCAGCAGGCTTTCGAGATAGGCGCGGACGCCGTGGGTGCGCACGGCGCGGGCCAGATCGGCGTGGAGCAGCGCGTCGGGCACGGGAGCCTGCTCGATATGCCAGCCGAAGCGCGCGCGCCGGGTGACGCGGCCGAGCGCGAAGTCATGCGCCAGCGCGAGGGCCGAACGGTCGGCGATCGCGTCCGCCGCCGGGCCTGTGGCGTTCTCGCGGATCAGCCGATCGAGCGCGTCCGGATCATAGTCATTCGCATCGAGGCCTTCCCCGTCGACGCTCGTCACGACGTCGCGAACCTGGCGGAGATCGTCGGCCGACCAGTGCGCCAGCGTCAGAGGATCGGGCGGCGGCGGGAGCGGCTTGGCGGGTTCGGCGGCCGGCGCGGGGGCGGGCGCGCGTTCGAGCAACGGCAGCCCCGAAACGGCCGCGATCGCCGCCACGGAAGCAAGGACGCAAATGATCGCGCTACGGCTGGATAACCCCGGCATCACCCTTTACCCGACCGGACGAGCACGACCGCCCGGCCGTATCGAGCTTAGCAGAATGGTGGTTTACCGCTCGTGAAATCAGCGGTGGTGGCGTTTTTTGCTGCTCTTGCCGTGCTTGGCGCTTTTGCTGCTGCTATGGTGGCGCGCCTTGGTGGAATGCGAACTTTTCTTGCTGCTGTGATGGCGTGTGCTGTGGTGCCGTGAGGAACTGCGGGCGGTCGTCCGCTGCTCGTGATCGCCCGAACCCTGCTCGGTGGCGGGCTCGACCCGTAGCGCCGGATGATGGGGGCTGGGCAGCATCGCGGCGACGGTCGCCTGCTGGCCGAGCGCGCGACGATCGAGAACCGAAAAGCCCGCCTCCAGCAGCGCCGAGACATCGCGGCTGCGCGCCGAAAGGCTCGGCTCGCCCAGCACCACGGCCACCAGCCGCCGGTTTCCGCGCTTGGCCGAAGCCGCGATCGTGAAGCCCGAATCCAGCGTGTAGCCGGTCTTGATCCCGTCCACGCCGTCGAAATGGCCCAGCATATAATGGTTGTGGTTGATGAGATTGGTGTGATTCCACATGAAGTCGCGCTCGCCGAAATAGCGATAGAAGCGCGGATGATTGTGGATCAGCGCCAGGCTGAGGATCGCCAGATCGCGCGCGGTGGTGATGTTGGTGGGATCGGTGAGCCCGTTGGCGTTGGCGAAATGCGTGTTGCGCATGCCGAGCTCGCGCGCCTTGGCGTTCATCATGCGCACGAAATTATCCTCGGTGCCGCCGATCTTCTCGGCCAGCGCCACCGCGATGTCGTTGGCGGATTTGACCGCGATCACCGATATGGCGTTGTCGACGCTCAGACTGTGCCCCACCGCCAGGCCGAGGCGGGACGGCGGCTGCGCGGCGGCGTGTCGCGAGATCGGCACCGGATCGGTGAGCTTGAGCTTGCCCGCCTCGATCGCGTCGAATGCGAGATAGAGCGTCATCATCTTGGTGAGCGAGGCCGGGTGGCGCGGCTCGTCGGCGGCGTTGGCGTAGAGCACCTCGCGCGTGTTCGCGTCGACCATGAAGGCGGCGTAGCGCGGCGGCTGGGCCAGCGCCTGCGCCGCCGAACCGAACGCGGCCGCGATCGCCAGCAGGAACAGGAGGCGCAGGAGAAGCGCCGTGCGCCTCTCCACGAAGCCAACGAGCACCATCACCGCGCGGGCCCCGATGCGCGGACAAAGCATTGAATCGACAAAATACCCAGCCCCAGACCAGTGAGGCGAAACGCCTCCTTGCACATCATATGCCTATGCTCCGGCGCGGCCAAGCCGGGCGGGACTCGGGTGGGCCGCCCGGTCCAACGGGTCGCCGCTGCAGCATGTCGGTTCGTCGTTGCGGCCGTCCGATCGCATGTCGCGACATTGCCGGGTTGAAACCGCATCACGGCTTGCGATACAGCTTGATCAATGTTCCGCTCGTCCCGTCACGGCAGTCGATGCGTCGGCCCCGACGACCGGAAGAGCCGCGCTTGAGCTCCGAGCGGATCGACCGCCGATTGGGAGATTTCACGACGAGCCCGCGCGTGCTCGTCATCGCGGTGACGGCGGTGGCCGTATCGATCGCCTCGCTTGTCGCCGGCCTCGTCCTGCTTCGATTGATCCATCTCTGCACCAACCTCGCCTATTTCGGCGAGTTCAGCTTCGCCGATTTCCCGCTGGGCAATGAGCCGCTGCCGCTCTCCTCGGTTCTGGTGCCGGTGGTGGGCTCGCTGGTGGTCGGCCTGATGGCGCGCTTCGGCAGCGACAAGATCAGGGGACACGGAATCCCCGAGGCGATCGAGGCGATCATGCTCGGCCGCTCGCAACTCGACGCCAAGGTCGCGCTTTTGAAGCCCGTCTCCTCGGCGATCGCGATCGGCACCGGCGGCCCGTTCGGCGCGGAAGGCCCCATCATCATGACCGGCGGCGCGATCGGTTCCCTGATCGCCCAGGCGCTCCCGGTCAGCGACAATGAGCGCAAGACGCTGCTCGTCGCCGGCGCCACGGCGGGGATGACGACGGTGTTCGGCACGCCGATCGCCGCCGTCATGCTCGCGGTCGAGCTGCTGCTGTTCGAATGGACGCCGCGCAGCTTCATCCCCGTCGTCGTCGCCGCGATCGTGGCGGAGGTGGGGCGCACCTTCCTCGGCATGTCCTCCCCGCTCTTTCCCTTCCACGGCGTCACGCCGATGGACATCACCGAACTCGGCGGCTGGGTCATCATCGGGCTGGCGGGCGGGTTGCTTTCGGTGGCGCTGACCCAGCTCGTCTATGCCTGCGAGGACGGCTTCCTCAAGCTGCCGATCCATTGGATGTGGTGGCCGATGATCGGCGGCCTGGTGGTCGGCATCGGCGGGCTGATCGAGCCGCATGCGCTCGGCATCGGCTATGACAACATCGCCCGGATGCTGGCGGGCGGCGCGATCCTCAAGATCGCGCTGGTGCTGCTGGTGGTGAAGGCGATCATCTGGGCGGTGGCGCTGGGATCGGGCACCTCGGGCGGCGTGCTCGCGCCCTTGCTGATCATGGGCGGCGCGATGGGCGCGGTGCTTTCCGGCATCCTGCCCGCTTCCAGCCCCGGCTTCTGGGCGATGCTGGGCATGGCCTCGACAATGGGCGGCACGATGCGTGCGCCTTTGACCGCCACCTTCTTCGCGGTCGAGCTGACCGGGGACAGCGGCGCGCTGCTGCCGCTGATCGCCGCCTGCTCCACCGCCCATCTCGTCACCGTGCTGATGATGAAGCGTTCGATCCTCACCGAGAAGATCGCGCGGCGAGGGCATCATGTCGTGCGTGAATATCGCGTCGATCCCTTCGTGCTGACGCAGGTGAAGGAGGTGATGACGCAGAATGTCCGCACGGTGCCCGCAGACATGACGCTGCAAGGCGCGGCCGCCTTCCTGACCGCGCCCGAGCGCCGCCACCCGAGCTTTCCGGTGGTGGACGCGGAAGGCCGCGTGCTCGGCGTCATCGATCCGCCTTCGGTGATGGGCTGGCGGCGCGCCGGCAAGCACCGCACCGCGACCTTGGGCGAGCTGCTCGCGGGCGTTCGCATCACTCTCGCCTACCCGGACGAATATCTCGAAAGCGTGGCCGAGAAGCTGATGAAGACGAACGCCGCACACCTGCCGGTGGCGGATGAGGGCGGCCGGCTGGTCGGCTATATCGGCTGGAAGGATCTGATGCGCGCCCGGCTGAAGGCGCAGACCCAGGACAATAACCGCACCGCCTTCTTCCGCCGCGCCAAGCCGCCTTCGGAAAACGCGCCGGAGCCGTGAAGGCTTTGAAGGCAAGCCGCGAGAAGGTCTCCGGCCCCGCATAGGCTATGATGCCGCGCATGGACGATATCGAAGCCCGCATCGCCTCCGCCGATTGGGCAATGATCGCCGGCGATCTGGACGAACAAGGCTGGGCGTTGCTGCCCTCGCTGCTCGATGCCGGGCAATGCGAGTCCCTTGCCGCGCTGTACGATCGGCCCGAACCGTTCCGCGGCCATATCGTGATGGCGCGCCACGGTTTCGGCCGGGGCGAGTATCGCTATTTCGCCTATCCGTTGCCGCCGCTTGTCGAACGGTTGCGCATCCGCCTCTATCCGCGTCTCGCGCCGATCGCCAACCGCTGGCACGAGCGAATGGGTTTCACCCCGCGCTTTCCCGAGACCCACGCCGGCTTTCTCAGCCGATGCCACGCCGCCGGCCAGACGCGCCCCACGCCGCTGCTGCTGCGATATCGGGCAGGCGACTATAACTGTCTCCATCAGGATCTGTACGGCGCGCATGTCTTCCCGCTCCAGGCCGCCATCCTGCTGTCCGAACCCGGCGCGGCCTTCGAAGGCGGCGAGTTCGTGCTGACCGAGCAGCGGCCGCGCATGCAGTCCCGCGCCGAGGTGGTTCCGCTCCGACGCGGCGACGCGGTGATCTTCGCGGTCAACGCCCGGCCGCGACGCGGCGCACGCGGCGATTACCGGGTGAAGATGCGCCACGGCGTCAGCACCCTCCGCTCCGGCGAACGCTTCACGCTCGGGCTGATCTTCCATGATTCCGCCTGACCCTCGCTGATCCGGCGGACATGGCCGATAGAAATCCATTGCCGCCCGCGCGTTGCTCGTCGAAAGTGGGGAGGCAATCGGAGGGGACTCTTCGTGAACGATATGAAGACGGTGGCGGCCGCGCACCGGCGCGAGATCACCATACGCGGTCTGGTGCTCGGCGTGGCGCTGACCCTGGTGTTCACCGCCGCCAACGTGTTCCTGGGCCTCAAGGTGGGGCTGACATTCGCCACCTCGATCCCCGCCGCCGTCATCTCTATGGCGGTGCTGAAGGCGTTTCGCGGCTCGAACGTGCTCGAAAACAATATCGTCCAGACGGTCGCCTCGGCCGCCGGCACGCTGGGCTCGATCATCTTCGTGCTGCCCGGTCTGGTGATGATCGGCTGGTGGGCGGATTTCCCCTTCTGGCAGAGCTTCCTGATCTGCGCGTCGGGCGGGTTGCTCGGTGTGATGTTCTCGATTCCGCTCCGGCGTGCGCTGGTGACGGGATCGGATCTGCCCTTCCCCGAAGGCTGCGCGGCCGCCGAGGTGCTCAAGGTCGGCAGCGGCGGCGGCGAGGGGGATCCCGAGCAGGATCGCGGCGGCATCGAGGAAAGCAGGGCCGGGCTCGCCGCCATCCTGTTCGGCAGCGCGGTTTCGGCGGGCTATTATGTGCTGACCGCCCTCCGCCTGACCGCCAGCGAGGCGGACGGCGCCTTCCGCCTCGGCCCGGGCTCGACCAGCGCATCCTTCGGCCTCTCCTTCGCTCTGATGGGCGTGGGCCACCTCGTCGGCCTCTCGGTCGGCGTCGCCATGCTGGTGGGGCTCGTCATCGGCTATGGCGTGGCGACCCCGCTGCTCACCGCGCTCCACGCCACGGCGGGAACCGCCGCCGAGGCCGCGCAGACGGTCTGGTCCGGCGAGGTGCGCTTCATCGGCGCGGGCGTGATCGGCATCGCCGCGATCTGGACGCTCGGCCAGCTCATCGTGCCGATCATCCGGGGATTGCTCGACGCGGCCGCCTCCTCCCGCGCGCGCAAGGGCGGCGGCGGAGCGGAGCTGGCGGTCGAGGAGCGGGATATGCCGGTGTGGATCGTCGGCGCGATCACCGCTGCGCTGATCGTGCCGGTGGCGGGCCTGCTCACCTGGTTCGCGCTGACCGCGGGCCTTTCCGCATGGGCCGCGCCGCTGGTGATCGGCGGCACGCTTTATATCTACATCGCGAGCGTGATCGTCGCCTCGGTGTGCGGCTACATGGCGGGGCTGATCGGGGCCTCCAACAGCCCGCTCTCGGGCGTCGGCATCCTCGCCATCCTGGGCGCGGCGCTGCTGATCGCGCTCGGCGTCGCACCCTTCGCGCCCGGCGCGGACACCAAGGCGCTGATCGGCTTCGCGCTGTTCGCCACCGCCATCATCTTCGCCGCAGCCACCATCTCCAACGACAATCTCCAGGATCTGAAGACGGGCCAGCTCGTCGGCGCGACACCGTGGAAGCAGCAGGCGGCGCTGATGGTGGGCGTGGTCGCTGGCGCGGTGACGATCCCGCCGGTGCTCGATCTGCTGAACGTCGCCTACGGCTTCGGCGCGCCGACCGCCGCCCACGCCTCTCCCCTTCCCGCTCCGCAGGCGGTGCTCATCACCGCGCTCGCCAAGGGCGTGCTGGGGCATGGGCTGGACTGGAGCCTGATCGGCATCGGCGCCGCGATCGGCCTGGCGCTGATCGCCATCGACGGGCTGATCGGCAAGGCGGGCTGGATGCGCGTGCCGCCGCTCGCCGTGGGCATCGGCATCTATCTGCCGATGTCGGCGACGCTGCCGGTGGTGATCGGCGCGATCATCGGCCACTGGTGGGAGAAGCGGAACCCCTCCCCCGCCGCCCAGCGCACCGGCGTGCTGATGGCCTCCGGCCTGATCGTGGGCGAAAGCATCTTCGGCGTGCTGCTGGCGATCCCGGTGGCGATCACCGGCACGCCTGCGCCGCTGGCGGTGGTGGGAGACGGCTTCGCGCCGATCGCGACCGTCGCCGGCGCGATCCTGTTCGTGGCGCTGCTCGTCTGGTCCTATGCGCGCGCCACCCGCTACGGCGCGCGCGCTGCGGGACAGGCTTAACGCGCCGCTAACCTTCCGCCGCTACTTCCGGCGGCATGATCGTCCACGAGCTCAACGAGTTGCGCGAACGCGGCATCCAGCTCCTTGCGCTCGGGGGCTGGCTGGCGACGCTGGTGTTCCTGTGCGTGGGCCTGCTCGGCGGGCCGGCGCTCGGCTGGCCGGCGCTGCTCCTGAGCCTCGCGGCGAACGGCTGGCCGACATGGTATGCGCTCCATCGCCGCTACGCCTTCTCGGCGCGGATCGCGGCGGCGGCGATGGTCGCCGTCCAGCCCAGCCTGCTCGTCTATCTGATGCGCGGCCATGCCGAGCAGATGGACATGCACATGTTCTTCCTGGTCGCCTTCGCGACGCTCACCATCCTGTGCGACTGGCGGCCGATCGTCATCGCCTCGGTGCTGGCGGCGCTGGGCCAGCTCGCGCTCGCCTTGTTCGCACCCGCCTGGGTGTTCCGGAACGGCGGCGGCGTCGATCGGGTGCTGCTCCATGCGATCGCGATGGCGGCGGAAGCGGCGGTGCTCGGCTATCTCACCACCCGGCTGCGCACCATGATCCTGCAACAGGGCTTCGCGCGGGGCCGCTCCGAGGAACTGGCGTCCGAAGCGGAGGCCGCGCGGGCGCGGGCCGAGCAGGCGCTGGCCCAATCCCGCACGCTGGAACGCGGCGCGGCGGCGGAGCGCGCTCGCCGCGAAGCCGCCGAGGCGGCAGCCGCCGACGCGCGCCGCTCCGAGCTCATCCGCCTCGCCGATGCGTTCGAGCGGTCGCTCGCGGGCGTGGTCGCGGCGGTGGGCTCGGCCGCCACCTCGCTCGAACAGTCCGCCCATTCGCTCGACGGGCTGGCGCGCGACACCGGGCGGCAGGCGGCCGACGTCGCCGCCGCCGCGATGCAGGCTTCGCAGGCCACGCAATTGGTCGCGGGCGGCGCGAGCGGGCTTTCCACCTCAATCGGCCGGATCGCGATCAACGCCACCCAGCAAGCCGAGCTGAGCGATATGGCGCGCTCCCGCTCCACGCTGGGCGACGCGGCGGTGCGCGCGCTCGCGGAGCGCACCACCGATATCGGCGGCTTCGTCCATATGATCGAGGCGGTCGCCTCGCAGACCAACCTGCTCGCCCTCAACGCGACCATCGAGGCGGCGCGCGCGGGCGAGACGGGGCGCGGCTTCGCCGTCGTGGCGCAGGAGGTGAAGGCGCTGGCCGGTCAGGCGTCGGCCGCCACCGGCGAGATCGGCGGATTGATCGGCGGCATCCATTCCGGCGCGGCCGAGGCGGAGGCGAGCTTCGCGCAGGTTTCGGATGCGATCCTCGAACTGTCCGAGGCGGCGGCCGCGATCCGCGCCGCGGTCGACGAGCAGCGCGAGGCGGCGGGCATGATCGAGCGCAGCGCCGCCGAGGCCGCCGCCGGCGTCGACGATATGGCGCACCGTGTCGCCGCCGTCTCCACCGCCGCGTCCGCCGCCGAGCGGCTCTCCGGCGAGGTCAAGGGCGCGGCCGCCGCCCTCGCCCGCCACGCCGGCACGCTGCGGACGGCGACGGACACCTTCTTCGCCCACCTGCGCGCGGCCTGATTCAAGCGCAAGCAACGGGAAGCGCCGCCTCTCCTCCAGGCTTAACCGATGGGCCGAGGAGAAAGCCGATGTTCCAGATTCACCCGCTCCGCCGCGAGGATTTCGCGGACCTGTTCACGCTCGACGACAAGTCCCTTCGCGCGCGCCGCGCCAGGCGCGTCGTCGCCGACGCCAAGCCCGGCTTTCCCTGCCGCGTCAGCCTCGCCGATGCCGAGCCGGGCGAGGAACTGATCCTCGTCCATTACGAGCATCAACCGGCCGACACGCCCTTCCGCGCGAGCCACGCCGTCTATGTCCGCACCGCCGCCGAGCAGGCCGATCCCGCGCCGGGCGAGGTGCCGCAAGCGCTCCGCGAAAGGCTGCTCTCGCTGCGCGCCTTCGATGCGGAAGGCATGATGATCGCCGCCGATTGCGCCGAAGGAGACGCGATCGAGCCCACGATCGAACGGCTGTTGACCGATCCCGCGGTCGCCTGTCTCCACGCCCACTTCGCCAAACCCGGCTGCTACGCCGCGCGCATCGAACGCGCGTAAGGCTCAGGCGCTTGTCGGCCCTGGTTCGCGCCCGGTGTATTGGGAATTCGGGCGCAAGATCGAGCATGCGATTTTGATTCGTACATGCTAGGTTACAATCGCTTCAGTCGCATATCGACGGTTTTCGGCGCTTTGTGGCCCCTTATTCCTTCTTTCCCTGCAGCCGCAGCATCGGGCGCGCCGGCAGTCGGTTCGCCCCGAACGAAGGAATAATCACATGGCCATCACCGGCACCGTCAAGTTCTTCAATGTCGATAAGGGCTACGGCTTCATCGCGCCTGATGGCGGCGGCAACGACGCATTCGTCCACATCACCGCGGTCGAGCGCGCCGGCATGCGCACCCTCGATAAGGATCAGCGCGTCCAGTACGATCTCGAGGAGGATCGCCGCGGAAAGACGAGCGCCGTCAACCTCCAGCCCGCCGAGTAACGATGATGTCCCGGCGGCGCTCATCTGGCGCCGCCACCCTTCTCACCATGCGAGGATATGATGATGGCCGACGGTCCGGCATTCTTCCGCGCCCGCGCCGCCGCTGAACACGCTGCGGCCAAGGCCGCCACGCTCGAGAATGTCCGAAATCGCTGCGAACGCGCCGAAGCCGCCTGGATTCAGATGGCTGAACGCGCCGAGCGCACCCGCGAGCAGCGCCTGGTCCGAGAGGCCGCCTCTATTTCCGTTCGCGCCGAGAACGGATAGAGCCGACCCGTCCTTGAATCGATTGTCCCGAATAGCGGATCGACGCCTTTCTCGGCCTGATCACATCGGCTCATCGATTATGACTGCCGATCGGGACAAGGCATCTCCTACGGAGTCGATCGCCATAGCCGCTAAATGGTCTCGCCCCAGGAGCATCGTCATGCCACATGAACTCATCACCATCGCCACCCGCGACGGCGAGTGCCCGACATACGCGTTCACGCCCGGCGCCGATCGGAAGGCCCCGCAATCATCTTCTACATGGACGCAGGGGGCATCCGGCCTGCCGTGCTTGGCATGGCCGCGCGGCTGTCGGAAGCAGGCTATATCGTGTTGCTGCCGGACCTTTTCTATCGCTACGGCTCCTATGGACCATTCGATCCCAAGGAGGTGTTCAAGGGCGATTTCCTGGCGATCATCGGGCCGCTGATGGCGACCACCGGCAACATAAAAGCCGCCGAGGATACGGAGGCGCTCCTCGCTTATCTCGACACTCGTCCGGATGTCGAAGGCGACAAGGTGGGTGCGGTCGGATTCTGCATGGGCGGCGGCATGGCGATCGCGGCGGCGGGCGCCTGGCCCGATCGCTTCGCCGCTGTCGCCAGCTTCCATGGTGGAAATCTGGCGACCGACGCGCCTGGTAGCCCGCACAGCTACGCGCCCACGTTGAAGGCCGAACTGTATATCGCCGCAGCCGAGAACGACGCCAGCTACCCGCCCGCCATGGCCGAGCAATTCGAGAACGCCCTGGACGAGGCGCACGTCCCTTATCGCGCCGAGACGTATCCTGCGGCCCATGGCTGGATGAAACCGGACTTTCCTGTCTATGATGAGACGGCGGCCGAAGACGGCTGGCGCGCGATGCTGGCCTTCTTCAACCGCACGCTCCGCTAACAGGCACGGTATCCGGTACATGCGCCGATGGACAAAGGCAGACCGAGTCTGACCCTCGCCTGCTGGCTTTAAGACAGGCTTCGGCTTGACGAGCGCCGGGCACGAAAAAGCCCCGGAAAATCTAACGTTTTCCGAGGCTTGATCTGGTGGGCGTGGCAAGGATTGAACTTGCGACCCCTGCGATGTCAACGAAGGCGCTTGCCCGGAAAACAGCGGTTTTTCGGGTAATTTGGAGCCCGTC
>DASSTK010000099.1:0-4190 GCA_035707945.1 Sphingomonas sp. | reverse complement strand
AAGGCGCGGGCTCCTCGATGAGATAGCCGATCTCGCGAAGGAAAACCTGATATTCGGCGGCGTTGATCGGCTTGCCCGCGCACGCCTCGTGCCAGGCGTCGATCCGCGCCTGCAAATCCTCGCGTTTGGCAAGCAGAGCCGCATTCTCGGGCTCGAACCGCGTGTAGAGGCCGGCGACGCCCGCCCAGAAGGCGCCCGGTTCGATACCCGTGCCGGGCAGAGCTTCTTCCTCGATGAAGCGAGCCAGGGCTTCAGCGACCCGGAGCCCGGCGCGTGCGCTATAGGACTGTGCGTCTGAGGAGGGAATCTGTCCGGCAATGTCCATGATGCTTTCCTTCACCCAAGCCGTCCGAGCCGGTGGTACAGATTGCTGAACTTCACCGATTCCGGTTTGTCCTGCACCTCGCGCAGATAATGCGCGACGGCGGTGCGCAGCAGCGCGAAATCCTCGGTAGAGAAGACCGCGCGGGCGCGGGCCGGCTCGGGGGCGCTTTGGCTTTCCATATCCGTTCTCCTCAGGCGAACTGGTTCATCGTGTTATGGGCGCCCCCGGCCTTGAGCGCGGCCTCGCCGGCGAAATATTCCTTGTGGTCGTCGCCGATATCGGAGCCGGCCATGTTCTGGTGCTTCACGCAGGCGATACCCTCGCGGATCTCCTTGCGTTGCACATGGGCGACATAGCCCAGCATCCCGGCCTCTCCGAAATAATCTCGCGCCAGATTGTCGGTGCCGAGCGCCGCCGTGTGATAGGTCGGCAAGGTGATGAGGTGATGGAAGATCCCCGCGCGCCTGGACGCGTCGCGCTGGAAAGTGCGGATGCGCTCGTCGGCTTCCTGGGCGAGTTCGCTGCTGTCGTAGATCACGCTCATCAACGCGTCTCGCTCATAAGCCGAGACATCCTTGCCCGCCTCCTTCCAGACGTCGAACACCTGCTGGCGGAAGTTGAGCGTCCAGTTGAACGAGGGCGAGTTGTTATAGACAAGCTTGGCGTCCGGCACGGCCTCGCGGATGCGATCGACCATCGAGGCGATCTGCTCGATGTGCGGCTTTTCGGTTTCGATCCACAGCAGGTCCGCTCCGCCTTGAAGCGCCGTGATGCAGTCGAGCACGCAGCGGTCCTCTCCGGTGCCGGGGCGGAACTGATAAAGGTTCGACGGCAGGCGTTTCGGCCGCATCAGGAAGCCTTCGCGCTCGATCACGACATCGCCGCGCAGTCGGGCGATGTCCGTCACCTCCTCGCAATCCAGGAAGCTGTTATATTGATCGCCGAGATCGCCCGGCTCGCGGCTGTAGGCGATCTGCTTGGTGAGCCCCGCGCCCAGTGAATCGGTGCGCGCGACGATGATGCCGTCCTCGACGCCGAGTTCGAGGAAGGCGTAGCGGCAGGCGCGGATCTTGGCGAGGAACTCCTCGTGCGGCACCGTGACCTTGCCGTCCTGGTGCCCGCACTGCTTCTCGTCGGAAACCTGGTTCTCGATCTGAAGCGCGCAGGCGCCCGCCTCGATCATCTTCTTCGCGAGCAGGTAGGTCGCCTCGGCATTGCCGAAACCCGCGTCGATATCGGCGATGATCGGCACGACATGGGTTTCGTGGTTGTCGATCGCGTGGAGCAGATAGCGTTCGCGCGCGGTGTCGCCGACGGTGCGGGCCTTGTCGAGATCGCGGAACATCAATCCCAGATCACGCGCGTCGGCCTGGCGGAGGAAAGTATAGAGCTCCTCGATCAGCGCGGGCACGCTGGTCTTCTCGTGCATGGACTGATCGGGCAGGGGGCCGAACTGCGAGCGGAGCGCCGCCACCATCCAGCCGGAGAGGTAGAGATATTTGCCCTTGGTCGTGCCGAAATGCTTTTTGATCGCGATCATCTTCTGCTGGCCGATGAAGCCGTGCCAGCAGCCGAGCGACTGGGTGTAGCGGCCGGGATCGGCGTCATAGGCGGCCATGTCCTCGCGCATGATCTTCGCTGTGTAACGCGCGATATCGAGCCCGGTGCGGAAGCGGTTCTGAAGCCGCATCCGCGCCACCGCCTCGGCGCGAAGCCCGCTCCAGCGTGCTTCCCGGCTATGCAGGAGGGCGTTGGTGGCGTCGATGTGCGTCTGATAGGTCATGTCAGTCCCGATCCGCTGCTGATCGGCGAGGCATGACGTGGCGGTCGACCCGCGAACAGGGCGATGAGTGACGATTTGTCACAACATGACTTGCTCGTGTTGTTAATCCGTGACAATCTTCATTCATGTCGAGCGCCGCCGATCGCAAGCTGTATCTCGGCCCCCGTCTGCGTGTGCTGCGGCGTGAGCTGGGGCTCAACCAGTCGCGCATGGCCGAGGAGTTGGGAGTCTCCCCTTCCTACCTCAATCATCTGGAACGCAATCAGCGTCCGCTCACGGCGCAGATGCTGCTGAGGCTCGCCAACACCTACGATATCGATATGCGGAGCTTCGTCGCCGGCGCCAACGAAGCGGCGGCGAGCGACCTGCACGAGATTTTCGCCGATCCCCTGATGCGCGACATCGGTATTCCGCGTCACGAGATCATGGAGGTGGCCGAAAATTATCCCAGTGTCGCCGAAGCGGTGACGCGCCTCTATCGCGCGCTTGTCGATCTGCGCCGGGCGCCCGAACGCATCGAGCGGCTTGGCTCCCAGCCGACGACCATGACGTCGCCGCTCGACTGGTTGCGCGAATATCTGGATCGCCAGCACAATTATTTTCCCGAGCTGGACGAGGCCGCGGAAGCGCTGTCGGCCGAACTGGGGCAGGGGCCGGAGGCATTGCGCGAAAGCCTCCTGCGCCGTCTTGGCGAAAGCTGCGACATCTCGGTGCGGGTTGTTCCGGCGGACCTGCTCTCGGGTTCGCTCCGGCATTATGATTTCCATCGCCGCAGGCTGATGCTTTCGGAGCTTCTGCCGGCCCAGAGCCGCCTGTTCGGCATCGCCCATCAGTTCGCGCTTCAGGTCCTGGGGCAGCCGATCATGGAGTCGGTGACGCGCGCCCGACCGCCGGATGAGGAGGCCGCGATGCTCGCAAAGCTGGCCTTCGCCAACTATGCGGCGGCGGCGATCCTGATGCCTTATGGGCGCTTCCTGGCGACAGCGATCGAGAGCCGGTACGATCTCGATCTGCTGGCCGCGCGCTTTGGCTGCTCGTTCGAGCAGGTGGCCCATCGTCTCACCACATTGGGGCGACAGGGCCGGCGGGGAACGCCTTTCTTCTTTCTCAAGATCGATACCGCGGGAAATGTTTCCAAGCGCTTTGCAGCCGATGCGATGCCTGTTGCTCGGTTCGGGGGCGGATGCCCGCGCTGGGGCTTGCAGCGGGCTTTCCGGTTGCCGGGCGAAACGATCACGGCGCTGGTGGAGACTTCCGGTCAGGCCCGTTTCGTCACTGTCGCGCGCGCGATCCCGCGCACCGCCGCACCGGGATTGGTTACAATCGTCCTCGGCTGCGAGGCCAGGCACGCTCCGGTGATCGGATATGCCGATGATCTGGGCGATGCGGCGATCCCGATCGGGCCTGCCTGCCACCTCTGCGAGCTTCCCGATTGCCTTGAGCGCGCGTTGCCGCCGGTTACCCGCGCGCTCGATCTCAACCAGTATCGACGGCCGATCGCGCCGTTTCCGTTCCGCGCGACGTGAAGGCGATCAGGATTGCGGGATCGGCTCCGGCCCGCCGAGGGCAGTCCTGAATGCCTCGATTCTGGCCGGGCTTCCTGCAATCTTCAGCGAAATCGCTGAAGCCGATCGCCGATGTGGCGTCCGCCAGAAACTGCTCCGCGCGGAAGCTCCCGTTTGGGGAGTGCCGCAAGGCGGGCGAGGCCGATATATCGCCCGGTAAAGCAAATCTGTGGGGCCAGCTGTGATCACGACGGTATATGCACATGTTCTCCTGCTATGTTGACGGGGTGTCATCTTGAATATCGAACGATCGTCCGATTTGGCGGCATCCTCTTCATCCTCGCTCACACATCTTCAGCGGCTTGAGGCTGAGAGCATACACATCCTTCGTGAGGTTGTGTCGGAGTGTGGGCGGCCTGTGATGTTGTACAGTGTCGGCAAGGATTCGGCGGTGATGCTGCATTTGGCGCGGAAGGCGTTTTATCCGTCTCCGCCGCCGTTTCCGTTGTTGCATGTGGACACGACGTGGAAGTTCCGGGCGATGTACGAGCTGCGGGACCGGGCGGCGGCTGCGGCG
>DASSTK010000098.1:0-2673 GCA_035707945.1 Sphingomonas sp. | reverse complement strand
CCTGCTATCATGCGCATGAAGGCGAGCGCCGCTTCGGGCGCTTCTGGCCCGATCCCGACCATCCCGAGCAGACCCGGCTGATCCCGTCGGCGGAGCGCCTCCGGCTCGACGCCGCGATCGCCGCCCACGCCACCCAGGCGACGGTGATCGGCGGCTGGCGGCCCGAGGTCGAGCGCTGGCGGACGGCTCCGGCCTATGACTTCACCGCCCCGCCTCCGCCGGACGCCTGCCTCTATGACGGCTTCGGCTGGGCGATGACCTCGGCGCGTTGGCGCGAGCGGGCGTGCGCGGAGCCGGCGCCGTGCCTCTGACGGTGCTGAGCGTCGCCTATCCCTTTGCGCCTGTCACCGCCGATCCGGCGGGCGGATCGGAGCAGGTGCTCGCCCAGCTCGATCGCGCGCTGACGGAGGCCGGGCATCGCTCGATCGTCATCGCCGCGGAAGGGTCGACCGCCCTGGGCGATCTGATCGCGATCCCCGCGCCTTCGGATGATCTCGACCATGCCGACCGCGAATCCCTCCACGCGCTGATGCGCGCCCGCATCGCCGAGGCGATCGCAGAAGAGAGAGTCGACCTCATCCATCTCCACGGCCTCGATTTCGCCGCCTATATGCCGCCGCCGGGCCTGCCCTTGCTGGTCACGTTACATCTCCCTTTCGATTGGTATCCGCCGGGATCGCTGCCATCGCCCGAGCGGCCGCGCACCTGGTTCAATCCCGTCTCGGCCGATCAGGCGCGCCGTGCGCCGCCGGGACTCGATCTGCTGCCGCCCGTCGCCAACGGCGTCGATACCGATCTCTATCGTCCCTCCGGCGAGCGGGGCGATTATGCGCTGATCCTCGGCCGCGTCGCGCCGGAGAAGGGCTTCGCCGACGCGATCGAGGCGGCGCGGATCGCGGGCGCGCCGCTGATCGCCGCCGGGCGACTGTTCCCCTATGATGATCACCGCCGTTATTTCGAGGAGCAAGTGCGGCCCCGACTGGACGCCGAACGCCGCTTCATCGGCCCGGTGGAGGGCGAGGCCAAGCGCCGCCTGCTGGCCGAGGCGCGCTGCGTGCTGATCCCTTCCACCGCGCCCGAAACTTCCTCGCTGGTGGCGATGGAGGCGCTCGCCTGCGGCACGCCGGTGATCGCCTACCGCGCCGGCGCCCTGCCCGAGATCGTCGAGCCGGGCGTCACCGGCTTTCTGGTCGATGACATCGAGGAGCTGGCCGAGGCAATTGGCCGGACGGAGACGATCGACCCCCTCGTCTGCCGCAGCATCGCCTGTGAGCGTTTCGCGCTCGATCGCGCCACCGGAGCCTATCTCGATCTCTATCTGAAGCTCGCGGCATGAGCGAAGCCCCCGCCCTCTGGGAGCCGACCCTGCGCGCGCTGGCGGCGGGGGACATCTCGCCGCCGGTCGCGCTCGCCCGTCTGCTGCTGAGCGGCGATCCGCCCGACGCGGCGCGGCTGGCGCGGCTCGCCGAAAGCGATCCGGCCACCGCGTCGCTCGCCGAGCTCGCCGCCCGCGTCCGGCTGGAGGAACTGGCCGATCTCGCCCGTCAAGGCGTCGAGCCCGCAGGCGATAGCGTCGCGGCGACGCGCGCGCTGTTCGATCGGCTCGCGGAGGAAGCTCCCGAGCCCGGAGTGGCGCTCTATGCGCTGGGCGATCCGGCGCTGCTCGACGCCGCCACGGCGGAGCTGGTGGAGGTGATCCGGAACTGGTCGCCGATCGAGGGCCTAACCCTGCTCGATCTCGGCTGCGGGATCGGCCGGGTGGCGATCGCGCTCGCTCCTTACGCGCGCGAGGTGATCGGGCTCGATCTTTCGCCCAACATGCTGGCCGAGGCGCGGGAGCGTGGGAGCAACGTTTTCAACCTCCGCTTCGTCGAAGGCAATGGCCGCGATCTCGCCATGCTGGCGGACGACAGCATCGACGTGGCGCTGGCGGCGGACAGCTTCCCCTTCATCGTCCGCACCGGCGCGGAGGTGATGGAGGCGATCGTGGCCGAGGTGGCGCGCGTGCTGCGCAAAGGGGGCGATTTCCTCGTCTTCAACTGGTCCTATCGCGGCGATGTCGGGCGCGACATAGCGGAGGCCTACGGCTTCGCCGAGGCGTTCGGCTTCACGATGTTGCGCGCGGGCGAGCGGCCTTTCCGGCTGTGGGACGGGATCGGGTTCCAGCTCCGGCGCGCGGCATGAGGGCGGAGGAGCATTGGGCGCTGTGGCGGCGCGACCCCCACGCCACACCCCTTCAGTCCCCTGCCTGGCTGGAGGCGTGGTGGGCGCATCTCGGCGGTGGCGAGCGCCGGGACATCGCGATCCGCGACGAGGCGGGCGGCCTGATCGCCGCCTTGCCGATGTTCGTCTGGCGGGACGGGGATGCCCGGCGGCTCTGCCCGATCGGCGCGGGGCATAGCGACTATTGCGACGCGCTGATCGATCCCGAGGCGGGCGCGCAAGCAGTCGAGCGGCTGTGGGCGGCGATGGCCGAAGCCACCGCCGATTGCGACGAGCTTCTGCTGCCCGATCTGCGCGCCGATTCGCCCCTGCTCGCCGCTCCGCCGCCTGGCTGGCGCGCGGCGGACGAACCCGGCGAGATCTGCCCGGTCGTCCGCCTGCCGGAGCAGGGGCCGCTGCTCGCGGTCTTGAGCAAGAGCCGGCGGCGCAAGGTGGTCCACGATCTCCACC
>DASSTK010000097.1:0-5508 GCA_035707945.1 Sphingomonas sp. | reverse complement strand
AACTACACCGCGCGCAAGTTCCTGAAGGAGATGCAGCCGGGCGACCAGGCGCTCTTCTACCATTCCAACACCGAGAAGGCGGCGGTGGGCGTCATGGAGGTGACGCGAAGCTGGCAACCGGACGGCGAGGACGGCAAGTGGGCAAGCGTGGCGGTGAAACCTGTCCGGCCGTTCCCCAAGCCGGTGACGCTCGCCGCGATCAAGGCCGAGCCAAAGCTCGCCGGTCTGATGATGCTGAAGCAATCGCGCCTGTCGGTATCGAAGATCGAGCCGGAAGAATGGGAGCTGCTTCTGGCGATGGGTCGCTGAGGCGACATTTCAGGATTTGGGCAGAGCCGCCGCCAGCTTTGCGGGCATGGGCTCTGCCAGCGGATTGATTACGGTCAACCCCCGCGTGACGAAGCTGTTTTGCATGTCCTCTGATAACAGCAGCGTGCATCGCGCATCGGCCGCCGCCGTGAGGATCAGAGCATCCCAATATTGAAACTTGTGATCCACGACCAGATCGGCGGCGGTGAGCGCGGTGGCGGCTTCGCTCGACGGCGTGGCGAAGGCTTCGGCGAACTCCAGCAGTACGGCGCGCGCTTCTTCCGCCGTCGCGCCGCCGCGCCTCAGCACCACGAACAGCTCGCCCAAGGTCTGCACCGGCGCAACCAACTCGGCGACGGGCGCCAGACGGGCGATCAGATCCCGGATGCGGTCCACCTTGGCGGCGTCCGAGTCGCTGCGGATCACGCCCGCCAGATAGGCCAGGATATTGGTGTCGAGCGCGATCCGCGTCATTCGTAGAGATCGGTGCGCCGCCACTCGCCGGCGCGCCGGAGCGGCAGCCCCCGCACGAACGTCAGCAGGCGCTCGAGGGATCGCCCATCCTCGTCGCGGCCAATGGGAGTCATCCGCGCCACCGGCCTTCCATGCGAGGTGACTGTCACGCTTTCGCCCGCCGCCACATCGCGCAGCAACTCGGAAAAGCGCTGGTTCGCCTCGCTCGCGGAGATCGCCCGATCCATGCCGCAAATCTAGTGAATTATACTAGATTTAGCAAGCACCCCCTCAGGCCGCCGCGCGCTTCGCCCGCTTGCGCTCGTGGGGATCGAGGTGGCGCTTCCTCAGGCGGATCGACTTGGGCGTGACCTCGACCAGCTCGTCCTCGTCGATCCAGGCGATCGCCTGTTCGAGCGTGGGCTTGCGCGGCGGGGTGAGGCGGATGGCGTCGTCCTTGCCGCCGGACGCGCGGAAGTTGGTGAGCTGCTTGGCCTTGAGCGGGTTGACCTCGAGATCGTCGTCCTTGGCGTTCTCGCCGATGATCATGCCCTCGTAGATCGGCTCGCCGGGGCTCACCATCAGCACGCCGCGCTCCTCCAGCGAGTTGAGCGCGTAGGCCACCGCCTCGCCGGTGCCGTTGGAGATCAGCACGCCGTTCTTGCGGCCTTCGATCGGCCCCTTGTGAGGCCCGTATTTCTCGAACAGCCGGTTCATGATGCCGGTGCCGCGCGTGTCCGACAGGAACTCGCCATGATAGCCGATCAGGCCGCGCGAGGGGGCGGAGAAGGTGATGCGGGTCTTGCCGCCGCCCGAGGGGCGCATGTCGGTGAGCTCGGCCTTGCGGATCGACATCTTCTCGACGACGGTGCCCGAATATTCGTCGTCGACGTCGATCACCACCGTCTCATAAGGCTCGGTGCGCTGGCCGTTCTCTTCGCGGAACAGCACGCGCGGGCGGCTGATGCCGAGCTCGAAGCCTTCGCGGCGCATCGTCTCGATCAGCACGCCGAGCTGGAGCTCGCCGCGCCCCGCCACCTCGAAGCTGTCCTTGTCGGCGCTTTCGGTGATGCGGATGGCGACGTTCGATTCCGCCTCGCGGAACAGGCGATCGCGGATCATGCGGCTCGTGACCTTGGTGCCCTCGCGGCCCGCGAACGGGCTGTCGTTGACGGCGAAGCGCATCGAAAGGGTCGGCGGGTCGATCGGCTGGGCGTGGAGAGCCTCGGTGACGGAGGGATCGGCGATGGTGTTGGCCACGGTGGCGGTGGTGAGGCCGGCGATCGAGATGATGTCGCCCGCCTTCGCCTCCTCGACGGGAACGCGATCGAGCCCGCGGAAGGTCATCAGCTTGGAGGCGCGGCCGGTTTCGATCACGTTGCCCTCATTATCGAGCGCGTGGATCGGCTGGTTGAGCCTGACGGTGCCGGTCTGCACGCGGCCGGTGAGGATGCGGCCGAGGAAATTGTCGCGATCGAGCAGCGTGACGAGGAAGCTGAACGGCGCGTCCGCGTCCACCTGCGGGGCGGGGACGTGGGACACGATCGTCTCGAACAGCGGACGGAGCGTACCCTCGCGCGCTTCGGGATCGGCGGACGCATAGCCGTTGCGGCCGGAGGCGTAGAGCACCGGAAAATCGAGCTGCTCGTCCGTCGCGTCGAGGCTGACGAACAGATCGAACACCTCGTCCAGCACCTCCTGCACGCGGGCGTCCGAACGGTCGATCTTGTTGACCACCACGATGGGCCTGAGACCGAGCGCCAGCGCCTTGCCGGTGACGAACTTGGTCTGCGGCATCGCGCCTTCGGACGAATCGACCAGCAGGATCACGCCGTCCACCATCGAGAGGATGCGCTCCACCTCGCCGCCGAAATCGGCGTGGCCCGGCGTGTCGACGATGTTGATCCGGGTGCCTTCCCACTCCACGCTCGTGCACTTGGCGAGGATGGTGATGCCGCGCTCCTTCTCCAGATCGTTGGAGTCCATCGCGCGCTCCTCCACGCGCTGATTGTCGCGGAAGGTGCCGGACTGGCGGAAGAGCTGATCGACGAGCGTGGTCTTGCCATGATCGACGTGGGCGATGATCGCCACGTTGCGAAGCGCCATGAGTTTTCTGATCCTGTCGGAGTGCGAGCCGCGCGCCCATAGCGGAAATGCGGCGATGCAACAAGGCTGTAACCTCCGCTCGCGCGAAGCGCAAAATTGGTTCACGCGAAGGCGCAAAGGCGCGAAGGGCTTTGCCCGTGCCGCGAGATTTCGGTTCCGTGGAGGACGAGGAAAGGCGCTGCGCGCCAATATGCCGCACCCCTTCGCGCCTTCGCGCCTTCGCGTGAACGAGAACCGCTTGCCGTATCACTTGAATAATACAGATATGCCAGCCTATCTTGCGAGGAGAAACAGCCGAGGACAGGCCGGATGGCGACGCAGACCACCACGACCGATACGCCGATCGAGCTCACCCCGCCCGCGCCGGTGGCCGCGGTCGATCCCGATCGGGCGGCGGGGCTGGTGCCGCTCGACGATACGCAGAAAACCAAGCTGCAATCGCGGGTCGACGGCTTCATCGACGAGCTGGTCGGGCTGGACAGCAATTCGCCCGAGTTCGGCAAGAAGGTCGATCAGATCACCAATATGGGCCGACGCGAGATCGCCGACGCCGCGGGCCAGTCCAACCGCTTCCTCAATCGTCCGGTCAAGGCGATGGACCGGGACAGCAATGTCGGCGCCGATCTCGCCGAGCTGCGGCGGACCATCGAGGATCTCGATCCGGGCAAGCGCGGCAACCTGCTGGCCCCGCGCCGGCTGTTCGGCGTCATCCCGTTCGGCAACAAGCTGCGCAATTATTTCGACAGCTACAAATCCGCGCAGAGCCACATCGCCTCGATCCTCTCGCACCTCGCCACCGGCAAGGACGAGTTGCTCAAGGACAATGCCGCGATCGACGTGGAGCGCCAGTCGCTCTGGGCGGCGATGGGCAGGCTCGAGCAGATGATCCATGTCGCCAAGACGCTGGACGAGCGGCTGGAATCGAAAGCGGCGGACCTCGACGCCACCGATCCCGCCAAGGCCAAGGCGATCCGCGAGACGGCTCTGTTCTACGTCCGCCAGAGGACGCAGGATCTGCTCACCCAGATGGCGGTGACGGTGCAGGGCTATCTGGCGCTCGATCTCGTCAAGAAGAATAATATCGAGCTGGTGAAGGGGGTGGATCGCGCCTCCACCACCACCGTCTCGGCGCTGCGCACGGCGGTGACGGTGGCGCAGGCGCTCACCAACCAGAAGCTGGTGCTCCAGCAGATCACCGCGCTCAACACGACGACCGCCAACATCATCGATTCGACCGGCGAGATGCTCCGCAACCAGACCGGGCAGATCCACCAGCAGGCGGCCGCCAGCACCATCCCGATCGACACGCTGAAGCGCGCCTTCCAGAACATCTATCAGACGATGGACGCGATCGACGCGTTCAAGCTGCAGGCGCTCGACAATATGAAGCAGACGGTGAACGTGCTGACCGATGAAGTCGAGAAGTCGCGGGGCTATATCGCACGGGCGGAAGGCGCGGCGCAGGCGCAGCTCCAGGCCGGCCGCGAGGAGCCTTTCAGGATCGACTGACGCGATGGCCACCAGCGACGACATCATCGAACACGCCGCCGAGTTTCTCCGCCGCATCTCGCCGGAGGGCCGCGCGGCCTCGCGGCGCAGACGCGAGCGGCGGCAGGCGGCGTTCCGGCGCATCGCCAAGCGGATCGTGCTCGCCTGCCTCGCCATTCTCGCGGTCGCGGTGGCGGCGGGGCTGATCCTGGGGCCGATCGGGCCGTTCGGGCTGCTCGCCATGCTGATCGCGATGGCGCTGGTCTCGACCGCGATCGTGCTGTGGTCGCAGACGCCCGAGCCGACGCCGGAGCGGCTGGCCACCACCGATCTCGCGCAACTGCCCGCCCGCACGGAGGACTGGCTGGAGCGTCAGCGTCCCGCGCTCCCCGCCCCCGCCCAGCGCCAGATCGACAGCCTCGCGCTCGGGCTGGAGGCGATCGGCCCCCAGATCGCCGCGCTAGACCCCAGGCTGCCCGAGGCGATCGAGGTGCGTCGCCTGATCGGCGACGAGCTGCCCGAGCTGGTGCGCGGCTATCAGCGCGTGCCGCCGTCGCTGCGCCGCAAGCCGGTCGACGGCGGCCCCTCCCCCGACCGCCAGCTCGCCGACGGCCTCGCCACCATCGGCGAGGAGATCGCCCGCATGAACGCCAAGCTCGCCGCCGGGGATCTAAAGGCGCTGGCGACGCAAAACCGCTTCCTAGAAATCAAATATCGCGGCGAGGAGGATTTGGGGGAGGAGTGAGATGGGCGGCGCCCCGCAGCCCAACCAATAATATAGCCGTCACCCCGGACATTTTCTGGGTCCACCGGGATCGCGAACCGATCGACCGCTGGTTATGCGGCACGGTGGATGCCGGACGAGCCCGGCATGACGGGATGTACGCTCCTTCGACGTCATCACTCCCTTTCAGTGGATTGGGGCTTCCGGGGGGCGCGGCTCCCCATTAGCACAGGCAGGCGCGGGCGCCGTTAAGGAGCGCCGCCGGAGAGAGGGAGGGGCTGATGCGCGCCAGCGCCACGCACGCGACAGGGTTCGTCGCCCTGATCAGCGGCGTCGCCACGATCGGCGGCTTTCTGTTCGGGTTTGACAGCGGCGTTATCAACGGCGCGGTCGAGGGGCTGAAGCAGGCGTTCCACGCCTCCAGCGTC
>DASSTK010000096.1:0-2789 GCA_035707945.1 Sphingomonas sp. | reverse complement strand
TACAGGATCGCCTCGACAATCCGACGCATCGGTCATTTGCGAGGCCGCCCGACGTGCAACGCGGGAGGAAAGAGCGGCTCCAGAACCGCCCATTCGCCATCGGTCAAATCGCTTGGCAAGGCAGCCCGCTTCGCGCATGCAGGGCGCGAGTGGTATCGGTCCAATCGTTGAATCACACGGTAGTTTCTGGCGAAACCCTGAATCAACGACAGGCAAAGCCGTCAAGCTAACCGCTGATTCCACTTAATTTCTGATCAGTCTTAGACCCTAACCTCGAGTGAATGTCGCGCTCGGCTTATGCGCGCCCCCGCAACCGCCGAAACCGACGCTCCCGAGGCGAAAGCCGTAGGGAGGGTCGTCGTTTCGGACTCCCTCCCGGCGCTCCACCCATTCCACCAGCACCCCGCACTCGCCGTGCAGGACCGCGTCCATCGGACCGCGCCCCGCGCCCGACGTCAGCACCCCCGCCCGATAAATCCGCGAAGGACAGACGCCGCTCCGTCGCGCGCCGCGCCAAACGGTGTGCTCCTGGTCGGATCACGACGCGCGGCGAGGCCGCAGAATTGACCAACCGTGCACAAAGGGCATCGACGGGCAACCGATAATCACCTCAACCGAATCAGTCCCCCAAAGCAACTCCTGGAAGCAGGCAGGGCTAAGGGTTCAGCGTGTTGATCGCCTGGTGGACCTTCGCCTCGATCTCCTTGCGCGGTTCGCCCGGCGGTATGGGCGCACCGAAGCGCAGGCGGATGACGCCGGGGCGCTTGATGAAGCCCCTCGGCCAGGCCACGCCCGCATCCGTCGCGACCGGCACGACGGGCAGGCCGAGCCGCGCGTAGAGCCCCGCGAAGCCCGCCTGGAGCCGGGGCGCGCGGCCGCGCGGCACGCGGGTGCCTTCGGGGAAGATCAGGACGGGGCGGCCCTGCGCCCTGGCGTCGTCCGCCGCCGCCAGCATGGCGCGGAGCGCCCCCGCGCTCGCCGAGCGATCGACCGGGATGACGCCGTGACGCCGGGTCAGCCGCCCGAACAGCGGGATATCGGCGAGCTCGCGCTTGAGCACGATCACCGGATCGTCGAGCAGCGCGACCAGCGCCAGCGTCTCATAGGCCGATTCATGTTTGGCGGCGATGAGCGCCGGGCCGGAGGGGATTTCCCCCTCCACCTCCAGCCGCACGCCCAGGATCGCCCGCGCCAGTCCCCCGTGCAGCCGCGCCCACAAACGCGCGTAGCGGGACAGCGCGCGCCGGCTCGCCAGCGCGACGGGCAAGCCGATCAGCACCATCGCGGCCGTCAGCGCATAGAAGATCAGGGCGAAGAAGCCTGAACGAATCATGCTCATGGGTTGCGCTCAATAGCCGAACGGCGCGGCGATGCGACGCAGGAGATATTTATTATATTCGGTGAACAGCGTTTGCAGGCTCGGATGGCTGCGGACGGCATCCGGCACCACGCGAATGTCCTCCCCCGCGATCTGGCGGGAGAGATCGTAGCGGGCGCGAGGCATGTGCCAGTCCGTCGTCACCAGGCGCAGGCTGTGGAAGGCGTGCGCACGCATCCACTTGGCGGTTTCCGCCGCATTGGAGCGGGTATCGACCGATTCCTGCCCGAGATCGACACAGCAATCGAACACCGCGTCCGGCGTATTGGTGCTGACCGCCAGTTCGTGCTTGCGGACGGTGCGGTCCGTGCCCGAGATGAACAGCCGCTTCGCCTTGCCCGCCCGGAGCAGGGCGAGGCCGCGCTCGAGGCGACCGGGGCCGCCGGTCAGCACCACCACCGCGTCGGTGCTGACGCTCTCCGGCGCGGGGCGCGGTAGGGTAGTAGCGAACAGCGCGAAGCCCAGCGCCCATATCACCACTATAAAGGCGAGCAGGCGGGTGATCACAGCGTCCGTCCCAGCGCGCGCAGAACCGTCGCTCGCGCCACGACCAGCGCGAGCAGCCCGGCGAGCGGCGGCATGCAGACTAGGACGAGCCAGGCCGATCCGGGCAGCGACACCGATCCCACCAGCCCCGATCCGATCGCCGCCAGCTTGGTTCCGATCGTCAGGATCACCGCCGCGGCGCCGATCAGGCCGACAATGCCGCCGAACAGCGCATCGAGCGCGATGCGGCGCTGGAACAGGCGGGCGATCTGCACGTCCGTCGCGCCCATGCGATGCATGACCTCGATCGTCTCGCGGTGCGTATCGAGCGCGGAGCGGGCGGCGAGCACCACGGCGGCGGCGGTCGCCCCCACCATCAGCGCCACCACCAGCCCGGCAAGCAGCCCCAGCGAGCGGATCAGGCCGATCAGCGGCGCGATCCAGCGAGCGTGATCGTCGACACGCACGTCCGGCCCCGCCGCTTTCGCCGCCGTCACGATGGCGTCGAGCCGCGCGCGTCCGGCAGCGGAAAGGTCCACGTCGATCATTGCGGGCAAGGGCAGATCCTGCGTCAGCCCGACATCGCCCAGCCAGGGTTTGAGCAGCGCCCGCATCGCGTCCGCGCCCACGCGATTGACCGCGAGCACGCCCGTTTCTTTCTCGATCGCGGCGGTGACGGCGGCGGACTCGGCGTCGCGGCGGGTGGGATCGGGGTTGAGGATCTGGACGGTGATGCGCCGGCCGAGATCGCCTCCCAATCGATCGGCCGCAGCACCCATCGCCATGCCCGCGGCGGCGGCGAGCGCGGTCAGGAAGATCATGATCGCGATGACCCAGGGCATCGGCCCGGCCAGCCGCCCTTCGGGCAGCAGGCGGCGATCGGCGGCGGTGGCCCCCACCATCAGGCCGCGCCTTCCGCGGCGAA
>DASSTK010000095.1:0-4725 GCA_035707945.1 Sphingomonas sp. | reverse complement strand
GACCACCAGCCCGGTGAAGGCCGGAAAGCTCTCCGCCCAGGCCGCGCGCGCGCCGAACAGCGCGACGAGCAGCGCGAGCGCGGCGAGCCAGGCGAAGCGGAGGCGGGGGCGCGCGAGGGCCACGCCGCCGCTCAGAAGCTCACCTTCGGCGCGGCTTCGGCTCCGGGCGTGGTGGCGTGATAAGGGGTCATCGGCTTCGCGCCGTAGATGATCTTGGCGCCGACCACATCGGGGAAGGTGCGGATCATCGTATTATATTGCTGCACCGCCTGGTTGTAATCGTTGCGGGCCACCGCGATGCGGTTCTCGGTGCCTTCGAGCTGCGATTGCAGGGCGAGGAAGTTCTGGTCCGCCTTCAGATCGGGATAATTCTCCTGCACCGAAAGCAATCGGCCGAGCGCGGCGGAAAGCTGGCCCTGCGCCTGGCTGTACTGCTGGAGCTTGGCGGGATCGTTGAGATCCTCGGCCGAGACGTTGATCGAGGTGGCGCGCGCGCGGGCCTGCGTGACGCCCTCCAGGGTCTGCTGCTCGTGCTTGGCGTAACCCTTCACGGTGGCGACGAGGTTGGGGATCAGATCGGCGCGGCGCTGATACTGGTTCTCCACCTGCGCCCATTTGGCCTTCACATTCTCCTGCGCCGTGGGGATGGCGTTCACCCCGCAGGCGGACAGGCTGATGGCGGCGAAGGGGGCGAGCAGGGCGAGGCGGCGGCGGTCGATCATCGGTAGTCTCCGTCAGGCGTCTCAGGCCGCTAATACAGGGAGTAGGGCCGGACCGCAACGCCTCCGGCTTGCGGAAGAAGCAACATACGTTAACCTCGCGCCGCCACCAACCCAGCAGGAGGTCGCGATGCTCAAGGAGTTCAAGGACTTCATCAATCGGGGCAACGTCCTCGATCTCGCCGTCGCCGTCATCATCGGCGCGGCCTTCACCAAGATCGTCAGCTCGCTGACCGACGACATCATCATGCCCGTCATCGGCAAGATCTTCGGCGGCCTCGATTTCTCCGGCTATTTCGTCCGCATGGGGCCGGTGCCGGCCACCTACCACGGTTCGCTCACCGATTACGCCGCACTCAAGAAGGCGGGCGTGCCGATCTTCGGCTATGGCGAGTTCATCACCCAGGTCGTCTATTTCCTGATCGTCTCCTTCATCATCTTTCTGCTGGTGCGCGCGATCATGCGGGCCATGCCCAAGAAGCCGGAGGTGGAAACCGCGCCCGCGCCGGAAGCGGCCGACGTGGTGCTGCTGCGCGAGATCAGGGACGAGCTGCGCAAGCGCGCCTGAGCTTGCGGCCCGGTCCGCCGCGCCCTATATCGGTTCCCGCCGGTTTCGGCCGGCTATGGCGATAAATGGTTATGTGTGAGGCGCAGCGGACCCGGGGGCAGTACCCGGCGGCTCCACCACAACCCGGCCGGCGGGCCGGGCTTCTGATGGGGCCGAACCAGGATCGACGTGTGTACGAGCGCATGATTTTCGCCCGGCCTGATTGAGCCGCTAAACCGATCAAATCCACAAGTGCCAACGACAACGAGGCGCTCGCTCTTGCGGCCTAACGACGTCCTCACGGACTAAGTCAGGTTCTCAATAGCGCGGTTCGGTCCGCACCGGGCAACAGAAGCGGAATCCAGCGGCCCGGGGGGTGCCGGGCAACAGAAACCCCCCACTTCCCCCGCCTTCTCCGTTCGTCGCCGGAACCCGACGCCTCGCCGCCGATTTGTGCAGGCGAAGGGAGGGTATTTCGATGCGCGTTTTCGCCTGCCTGCTCGCCGTCGCCGCCCTGTCGGGCGTGGCGGCGTGCCACAAGCGCAGCACCGCGGACCGGGTGGAGCATTATTATCAGCGCAAGGCGGCGGAGATGGACGCGATCGCCGAGAAGCAGCCGACCGAGGCCGCCCGCAACATCTACAAGGCGCGAGCCGATGCGCTGCGCCGGGAAGGCGAGGAGCGCGAGAAGGGCCTGCGCGCGGCCAATGCCCAGGGCCGGGCGCCGCGTCTCTCCAACATCGAAAAGAGCCTCAACGTCAGCACGGGCGGGGCGCAGTAGCTGGAAACGAAAAGGGGCTCCCTCGCGGGAGCCCCTTCGGTGTTCGGCCGATCGAAGGATCAGTCGTCGTCGCGGGTGAGGAAGGCGGGGGCGAACTCGGGCGCGGGGCCTTCGTCGCCGCCTTCGGAACGCTCGCGGCGGGGGCCGCGATCGCCGCGATCCCGGCGCGGGCCGCGATCGCCGTCGCGACGGGGGCCGCGATCGCCCCGAGGCCCGCGATCGCCGCGCGGCTCGCGCGGCGGGCGGTTATCGGGCAGCTCCTCGCCGGTTTCCTGATCGACGACGCGCATCGACAGGCGGACCTTGCCGCGCTGATCGATCTCCAGCACCTTGACCTTCACCTCCTGCCCTTCGGACAGGACGTCGGACACCTTCTCGACCCGCTCGTTCTTGATCTCCGAGACGTGGACGAGCCCGTCCTTGCCGCCCATGAAATTCACGAACGCGCCGAAATCGACGAGATTGACCACCTTGCCGGTGTAGATCTTGCCGACCTCCGGCTCGGCGACGATGCCGATGATCCAGTTCTTCGCGGCCTCGATCTGGCTGATGTCGGACGAGCTGATCTTCACCGTGCCGTCGTCGTCGATATCGACCTTGGCGCCGGTGGTGGCGACGATCTCGCGGATCACCTTGCCGCCGGTGCCGATCACGTCGCGGATCTTGTCCTTGGGCACGCTCATCGTCTCGATGCGGGGCGCGTGGGCCGAAAGCTCGGTCCGGGTATGATCGAGCGCCTTGGCCATCTCGCCGAGGATATGGGCGCGGCCCTCATGCGCCTGGGCGAGCGCCACGCGCATGATCTCCTCGGTGATGCCGGCGATCTTGATGTCCATCTGGAGGCTGGTGATGCCGTCCGACGTGCCGGCCACCTTGAAGTCCATGTCGCCGAGGTGATCCTCGTCGCCGAGAATGTCGGAGAGGACGGCGAAGTCCTTGCCTTCCAGGATCAGGCCCATCGCAATGCCCGAGACCGGCCGCTTGATCGGCACGCCCGCATCCATCAGCGCCAGGCTGCCGCCGCACACCGTCGCCATCGACGAGGAGCCGTTGGACTCGGTGATGTCGCTGGTCAGGCGGATCGTGTAGGGGAACTCCTCCTTGGTCGGCAGCACCGCGTGGAGCGCGCGCCAGGCGAGCTTGCCATGCCCGATCTCGCGCCGGCCCGGAGCGCCGAAGCGGCCCACTTCACCCACCGAATAGGGCGGGAAATTGTAGTGGAGCATGAAATGCTCGTAGCGCAGCCCGGTCAGCCCATCGATCATCTGCTCGGATTCCTTGGTGCCGAGCGTGCAGGTGGCGATGGTCTGGGTTTCGCCGCGGGTGAACAGCGCGGAGCCATGCGCGCGAGGCAGGAAATGCGCGAGCGCCTCGATCGGGCGGATCGTCTTCGTGTCGCGGCCGTCGATGCGGCGGCCTTCCTTCAGGATCGCGGTGCGGACGATCTCGGCCTCGAGCTTCTTGACGAGCTTGATGGCGACCATCTGCTCCTGCGGGCTCTTGTCGGCCATCGCCGCCTTCGCCTTGGCGCGCGCCGCGTTGAGCGCGTCGGCGCGGGCGGACTTCTGCGTCAGCTTGTAGGCGGCGGCGATGTCGTCGCCGATCAGCGCCTTCAATTCGGCCTTGAGCGCGCTCTTGTCGTCGCCCGCGTTGAGCTCCCACGGCTCCTTGGCGGCCTTTTCGGCGAGCTTGATGATGCCTTTGATGACATCCTGGCTGGCCTTGTGGGCGAACATCACCGCGCCCAGCATCACCTCTTCCGAAAGCTCCCTGGCTTCGGATTCGACCATCATCACCGCCTCGTGCGTGGCGGCGACGACCAGATCGAGCTCGCCCTCGGCGATCTCGGCGTCGGTCGGGTTGAGCTGATACTCGCCGTCCTTGTAGCCGACGCGCGCCGCGCCGATCGGGCCCATGAAGGGCACGCCCGAGATGGTGAGCGCGGCGGAGGCCGCGACCATCGCCAGAATGTCCGGCTCGTTCTCGCCGTCATAGGAGAGGACCTGGGCGATGACGTTGATCTCGTTGTAGAAGCCCTCGGGAAAGAGGGGGCGGATCGGGCGATCGATGAGACGGCTGGTGAGCGTCTCCTTCTCGGTCGCGCCGCGTTCGCGCTTGAAGAAGCCGCCCGGGATGCGGCCGGCGGCGAAGAACTTTTCCTGGTAGTGGACGGTGAGCGGGAAGAAGTCCTGGCCTTCCTTCACCGACTTGGCGGCCGTCACGGCGCAGAGCACCACGGTTTCGCCATAAGTGGCCAGCACCGCGCCGTCGGCCTGACGGGCAATACGGCCGGTTTCCAGAGTGAGGGTCTTTCCGCCCCACTCCAGTGATACGGTTTTCGTGTCGAACATGGGTTTTCCTTCAGCCCGCCGGGCCCCATTGCCGGGCGGGGTTTGCTGCCGGGTTAAAGCCGTCCCGGTCCGGTCGGGGCGCTGTCCGGCCCCTTGGCCTCCGGCGCCGAATTGCGCACGGAGCCCCAAACTTGCCTGCGCCCCCGCGAAGGCGGGGGCCTCAGTCGGCTCAGAGGTACCTCTGTAGAGGCCCGAGGTCCCCGCCCTCCTACGGAGGTTTACCCTGAGCGCCTGCCTTGGCAGGCAGGCGAAGGGCGGGGACGCAGATGTGCGAAGCGGCCCGCATGGGGCCGCTTCAGAAACTTACTTGCGCAGGCCGAGCTTTTG
>DASSTK010000094.1:0-12563 GCA_035707945.1 Sphingomonas sp. | reverse complement strand
CCCGGCACGCCGATCCGCGACGAGGCCGGCAAGACGATCGTGCCCGGCTTCATCGACACGCACGACCATATCGCCACGGTGCGCCGCGACGTGCTGGGGCTGGAGGATTGGGGGCTGCGCGCGCGGCTGGCCTATGGCGTCACCACCAGCTTCGACCCCTCGACGCTGACCATCGACATGCTCGCCTATCAGGACTTGCTCGACGCCGGGCTGATGACGGGGCCGCGGCTGCGCCAGACGGGGGTGGCGCTGTTTTCGATGCAGCGTTTCTCCTCGCTGGAGGACGTGCTGGCGGTGATGCGCCGCTATCGCGACGATTACCGCCTGCGCAACATCAAGGAATATCGCACCGGCAGCCGGCGCGTGCGCGAATGGGTGGTGGAGGCGTGCCGCATCCTCGGCATGAACCCGACCACCGAGGGCGCGCTGTCGATGAAGCTCGACCTCACCCAGATCATCGACGGCTATGCAGGGAACGAGCATGCGCTGGTCGCCTCGCCGTTACAGGCCGACGTGCTCAAGCTGCTCAAGTTCACCCGCACCAGCTATACGACGACGCTCAACATCACCAACGGAGGCCCGCCCGGCGAGGATTGGGCGATCGACCGCGACGATCCGCACGCCGATCCAAAGCTCACGCACTGGTGGCCGCGCGTGTTCATCGACCAGATGATGCTGCGTCGGCCGTGGCGGACGCTGACCGAATATCGCTTCCCCTCGATCGCGGCCGACGCGGCGAAGGTGCAGGCGGAAGGCGGGCTCGTCGGGATCGGCAGCCACGGCGAGACTCCGGGGATCGGCTTCCATTACGAGATGGAGCTGCACGCGATGGGCGGAATGAAGCCGATGGCGATTCTCCACGCCGCGACGATCGGCTCGGCCGAGACGATCGGCCGCAAATCCGATCTCGGCAGCATCGAGCCGGGCAAGCTCGCCGATCTGGTGGTGCTCACCAAAGACCCGCTCGCCAATATCCGCAACGCTCGCGCGGTGACGGAGGTGATGCGCGGCGGCACGCTCTATGATGCGGCGACGCTCGACGAGCTCTGGCCTGAGCGGAAGGCGCTGCCTCCGGCGTGGTTCACGGGGAATGGCGCGAGCGAGCGATGGGAACCCGCCAGTGCTCCTGCGAAAGCAGGAGCCCAGGATCGCGAGGAGTAACCCTAGGCTCCTGCTTCCGCAGGAGCCTAGGAGTTTACGCTTCCAGCCGCGCCTTCAACCAGGCGGCGCCATCTGAAATCGCGCGACGGGCGATCTCCGCGATGGACATCGCCTCGAGAAAGCTGTGCGTCGCGCCGGGATAGACCTCGCTCGCCACCGCCACCCCCGCCGCTTTGAGGCGATCGACCATGGCGTGGCTCTGTTCGGCGAGAATGTCGCATTCGGGGATGACGAGGAACGCGGGCGGCAGCCCGGTGAGATCGGCGAGGATCGGCCGCAAGTAGGGATCATCAAGTGCGCCGCCGGGGCCGACATAATTATCGAAATAATAATCCATCTCGGCGCGATCGAGCACCGCGCCGGGGCCGCCGAAGCGCGCTTCCGCCTCATCCGAACAGGCCGCATCGAAGCAGCCATAGTTGAGCAGCAGACCCCGGAGTCGATCAGGATCGCCGCGATCGCGCAGACGGAGAGCCGCCGCCATGGAAAGATTGCCGCCGGCTGAGTCGCCGCCGATCGCGAGACGGCGCGGATCGACGCCGATCGCCTCGCCGCCCTCGGCCCATAACCAGTCCATCAGTTCCACGATCCGGTCGAGCGCGACCGGATAACGCGTCTCGGGCGAAAGCGGGTAATCAACCCCGATCACCACGAACCGCCCGGCCGCGGCATATTCGCGCATCAGCCGGTCATGGGTGTCGATGCTGAACAGAGTGAAGCCGCCGCCGTGGAGATAGATCAGCGCCGGCGCGGGGGCTTTCACGCCCGGATCATAGACGCGGATGCGCAGCGGACCGCTGCCGGTCGGCACATGATGCTCCTCGGTGCGCGGCATTTCCGGGCCACCTGCCGCCCACGGCGCGCGCACCAACTCGCCGACCGCGCGCGCGTCGGCGAAAGGCAGCGATGTGAAGGGCGGATGCTCGGCCCAGGCGCCTTGCATCCGGGCGACGAAGATGGCGATGTCGGGATCGAGCGCGGGCCTGTCCATGCAAACTCCTCGGGCGGCGCCGGGAAAGAGCCGCCGAACCGGCGCTAGCATCGCGGGCGACAACGCTGCCGTCGCGCGCGGACCAAGGCATTGCGTTATCGGGCCATTATTCGGGCGCACCACGATAATGGCTGGGCGGCACGCCCAGCACGCGATGGAACATGGCCGTGAAGGAACTGGGGCTCTCGTACCCGACATCGAAGGCGATGCTGGTGATCGACTTGCCCTCGCCGAGCAGCGAAATCGCCGCCATCAGCCGCACCTGCTGCCGCCACATCGCGAAGGCCATGCCGGTTTCCTGCCGGAAGCTGCGCGTGAAGGTGCGACGTCCCATGCCGGCTACACGCGCCAGCTCGTCGAGATCGCGCTGGTCGGCGGGATCGGCGACGATCTGATCGCACACCCGCCGGAGACGGCGATCACGCGGCATGGGCGCGGAAACCGGGATCGCCGGCATTCGGCCGATCTCATCCAGCAGCAGCGCCACGATGCGGCCCTCCCGCCCCGTCTCGTCATAGGCGTGATCGAAGGTGAGCACTTCCTGGATCAGTGCGCGAACCAGCGGAGAGACATCGAACACGCGGCACATGTCCGGCTGGTTGGGCAGATCGGGATCGATATAGAGCAGGTTGAACGTCACCGCCTCACGGCAGGAAACCTGGTGCCGCGTGCCCGCAGGCAGCCAGATCGCGCGATTGGGCGGCAGCACATAGGTCGAATCGTCGGTGACGAAAGACATGACGCCCGTCAGCGCAAAGGAAAGCTGCGAGCGATCATGGCTGTGAAAGCCGTCGATATAACCCGCCGGATAGCTGTCATCCATGCCGACAACCGGGCGGATGGTGAGCGGAAGATCAGCGCTGCGCTTCATGTCCTGTGGGAGGCAGTGAGGAAGACGCCCCGATATCGACCATGCTCCGTGAGAAAACAACATGAACCGGAAAGTCGGTCCGTCCGCCTTTTGAACGGTTCATCGGGCCGCCTAAATCGCCCCCGCCCCCCGGCTTACCTTCTGGATGAACATCTTGAGATCGCGGCTCAGCGCCGCCAGCCCTTCGTTGTCCTCTCCGATCGAATGGCCGGTCGGATAATAGCGCACCACGCGCCGATCGACCGGAACGCCCGCTTGATCGAACGCGAAGGTTCCTTCGGCGGCGGGGGTGGTGAGGTCGTAATAACCACCGCCGGTGAAGACCAGCAGCTTCGGATCAGCCTTCATCGCATCGGCGAGATAGGGCGCGAAGGTGGCGTCGCGATAGCTGCCGCCATAATCCTCATCCCACTTCCACTTGAAATTGATGCCGAGATTGAGGCTGCGATAGGGGCTCGGCAGCGTGTAGCCGAGCTCCTTCGTCAGATAATTCGCGATCGGCGAGGTCGATCCCGCTCCGAGCGACATGGAGGGATCGTCGAACGGCGGGTGGAAGTTCGATTGGGCGATAGCGCGGGTGACGCGCGCGTCGAGCTGGCCGGTGCGCAGGCCCTTGTCGGCGAGCAGGCCCAGCATGAAATCATGCTTGTCGATCGCGAGTCCGTTCTTCTCGATCGTCGCGGCCGGGATGCCGATCAGTTGCGAGACGCGCTCGGCGATCCGATGCCGCTCGGCCTCCGGCAATGAGCTTCCCCGGACCAGCGCGGAGACATACTCCGTATCGGCGAAATCGCGCGCCAGATCGAATTGCTGCGCGACGGTGCGCCCTCCCCGATCGATCGCATGATGATACCAGGCCACCGCCGAGAAGCTCGGCAGATTCAGCACATTCTGGATGAGCGGCAGATCCGCGCCGCCGATCGCGAGCGAGAGCAGCACGATCCCGTCCGGCGTCTTGCGTTTGGCCTGGGCGTCCTCGTGCAGGATCGCGAGGGCGCGGGCCGTGCCGTAGCTTTCGCCGACCAGGATCGTCGGCGAGCTCTCGCGACCGTTGGCCTTCTGCCAATCCGCGATGATCTTCGCGACCGAGCGCGCGTCCCCGCCCACGCCGAAGAAGCCGGACGCGTCGGCGCCCTTGATCGGCATGCTCGCCCCCGTGCCGATCGGATCGACGAACACCAGATCGGCGGCGTCGAGCAGGCTGTAGGGATTGTCCTCGATCCTGGTTTCAGCGCCCTCACCGACGATCCGGCGCGGGCCGAAAGCCTTCATGTGGAGCGGCGAGGAGGACGCGCCCGGGCCGCCGTTGAACAGGAACAGCACCGGCCGCTTCGCCGGATCGCCCATCCCCTCCGCGACATAGGCGTAAGTCACCGCCACCGCCGCGGGCTTGCCGTCCGGCCCGGCCATCGGATCCTCGCGCACGATCGCGCGATAGGCGATCCTGCGGCCGTCGATCGTGGCCGTATGGCGCGTCGTCACCACCCGCGCGCTCGCCGCCGCGCGCGGCACCATCGGCTTCATCGCGGCAAGGAAGGCGGGCGACATGCCCTGCGGCCCCTCCTGGGCGGAGGCCGCCACAGGGGAAAGAGCGGTCGCAGCGATCAGCAGCGCGAGCTTGAGCGGCTTCAGCATGGCGATGGTCCTTTGAAGGCGAGCCGGGTCAGGCGTGTTCGGGAAGCGCGTCGAGCAGCCGATCGATGTCGGCCATGTCGTTGAACACGGAGGGGCAGATGCGGAAGCGGTTGCGCATCAGCGTGATCTTCACCTTGCCCGCCTCAAGCGGCTTGGCGAGGCGCTCGCGGGCGCCTTCATAGGCGACGGTGAACAGGGAAGCGCGGCAATCGCGCGGAGTCACGACCCGATAACCGCGCCGGGGCAGCTCCTCGTGGAGGCGCTCGAGCATCGGCATCCGGTGTTGCACGATCCGATCGACGCCGAGGCCGAGGATATAGGCGAGCGACCAATCGAGCTGGGCGAGCACGGTATGCGAGCGCGTGCCCATCGCGAACATGCCTTCCATGTCGTCGCGCGGCGCGCAGTCGGCGATGGTGTCGCCCGGCGGATCATAGGGATAGACGTGGGGAGAGAAACGCGCGAGCTGGTAATAGCCGTATCGCGGGCGCTTCAGCCGATCGTGCATATCGGCGCGGGCATAGAGGAAGCCCAGTCCGAAATCGCCCATCAGCCATTTGTAGCTGGCGCTGGCCGCGAAATCGACGTCGGCGGCCCGCACGTCCACCGGCGCCGCGCCGGCGGCGTGGATAATGTCGGCATAGACGAGCGCCCCCCTGGCATGGGCGATCTCACAGACGCGCTTCAGATCATGCTCGAAACCGTTGTAGGTGGAGACGAGCGAAAGCGAGACGAGCCGCGTGCCGTCGGTGATCGCGCGCTCCATATCCTCGATGGCGATGCGGTTGCCTCTCGGCCGTACCCAGGCGACGTCCATGCCCTGTTTGGCGAGTTCCTCGTAGAGATAGAAGGAACCGAAGAAGTGCAGCGTATCGGTGACGATGCGCCCGCCCGAGCGCGGAATATCGAGCGCGTCGGTCACCAGTTGCTCGCCCGCCGTCGTGCTCTGGACGAAGGCAAGCTCGGCGGGGCTGGCGTTGATGAGGCGGGCGAAGTTCGCCTTCACCCGCGTCTCGACATCTTCGGTGGGGTAGCTTCCCGGCCCTCCGTCGCGCGCGTTCAGATAGTGGAGCACGGCCTTGCGCGCGCCGATCGCGATCGGGTGCATCGTTCCCGAATCGAGATAGGAGACGGGCATCGGATCGAACGCGGTCTTGTCGGGGAGCATGGGCCCCGGCGTGGAGCGCGCCGTCGCCGCCGATAGCGCGCCGCCGAGCGCCGGCAGCATCGCCCCGGTTTGCAGGATATTCCGGCGCGTCATGCCCACAGCCATCGTTCGCCCCCTCTCCTTATGCTCCGACGCTAATCGAACCGATGCGCATTTTTATTGCGATCTGCATCGCGGCTCATCGGTTAAAGCCTATGTGAAGGATGCATAAGGCCCCTGGCGGCCGCCGATCTGCATAAATCTTGCCGATCGGGGACGATACAAGGGCATCGGATCATCGAGGGGGCGGAGAATGCGGGCGAGGCTCGGTCTAGCGGCGGCGCTGCTTGCGGCTGTGGCGGGGAGCGCGGCGGCCAAGCCGCTGCCGGATTGCCCGAGCGGCGCCGCAAGAGCCGTGCAGGTGGCCCAGGTGGCGGGCAGGCCGCTGCATTACCGCATCTGCGCCGGCACCTTGCCGATCCGTATCGACGGAGAAGTGCGCGGCCGGATTTTCTATACCGCCTATCTCGCGGCGCGCACGGACAGGCTGAAGCGCCCGCTCGCCTTCGTCTGGAACGGCGGGCCGGGATCGGATTCGCGGCCGCTGCAATTCCATGCCCTCGCGCCCCGGACGCTCCGCGACGGGCAACTCGCGGACAACGGCGCAAGTCCGCTCGACACGGCCGATCTCGTCTTCGTCGATCCGGTCGGCACCGGCTTCAGCCGCCCCGTGCGGCCCGACTATGGCAAGGATTTCTACGGCACGAACGAGGATATCGCCTCGATCGCGCAATTCGTCCGTACCTTTCGCGATGTCTATCATCGCGCCGATGCGCCGCTCTATCTCGTCGGCGAGAGCTTCGGAACCTGGCGCGCGGCGGGGGTCGCCGAGACGCTGATCGACCAGGGCGCGCCCGTCGCGGGGATCGCGCTCATCTCGGGCGGCATCCCGCTCGGCGAAACGCATGACCGGGCGCTGATGCGCGCCCTGTCGCTTCCCAACCGCACGGCCACGGCGCTCGCGCTGGGCAAGCTCGCGCCGGAATTGCAAGCGCATCCGAAGAAGACGCTCGCCGACGCGGAAGCCTGGGCGCGGCGCGTCTATGATCCCGCGCTCGAGCATCCGCAGGCGCTCTCCTCCGCCGATCGCAAGGCCGTGATCGAGGGTCTGGCGCGCTATCAGGGGCTCCCCGCCTCCACGATCGATCCCGAGACGCTGTGGGTCTCGCCCCGCCAGTTCCGCACCGATCTGCTCAAGGCGGGCGGCGAGACGCTGAACGTCTTCGACATGCGCAAGATCGGCGAGGACAAGCCCGATCCCGCCGACGATCGCGCGGTGATCGACTTCTATCGCCGCACCCTCGGCTACACCGATGGGCATTATGCCGGGATCGAGGAGAAAGGGCCGGAGGTCGGCTCGCTCTGGCGCTATGACCAGGCTCCGATCACCCCCGAATCGCTCGCGCGGGCCAAGGCGGGCGAAGGGCCGCCCTCCCCCTCCCGACCCTGGACGCTTCGCGCGATGGAGAGAGAGCCGGCGCTACGCGTCTGGGTGGCGGCGGGCATGTACGACTCGCTCAACAGTTGCGCCGGCAACCGCGCGACGGTGGCCGCGCTGCCTGCCGGCATCGCCGAACGCTTCTCGCTCCACTGCTATGCGGGCGGACATATGATGTATGACGATCCGGCGGTGGCCCAGCCCTTCGGGGCGGACCTGCGACGCTTCCTGGGCGGCGGGCGCTGACCACATTCGCACAATTCACTTTACCGTCCTTCGACGGAATATGCTGACATCCATATCCGGGTGAGCCGCAGGAATATGCCCGAAGCAGGCGACCGATAGCATAATCCTTGCGCGGCGGATCGGGTTTGAGCCGCATATCGCAAACTTTTCTCCCGCACCCCCGCTATTCTCCCGGAAAGCCATTCGAGAAGGGCTCCGGCCGGAGCCAAAGGGGGGAGTCATGATCCAGGATAGGCGCGTCATGCGCAGGCTGTTCGAAACCACCGCCGTCGCCGTGGCGCTTTCCGCCGCGCCCGCGCTCGCGCAAAGCGAGGCCTCGTCGGCCGCGCCCTCCTCCGGCGAGGCGCCGGCCGCCGCCACGCTGCCGGCCGATCAGCAGACAACGGATGCCGGTCAGCCCGCCGAAATCGTCGTCACCGGATCGCGCATCCGCCAGGCCGCCAACGAGCTCGCCGCGCCGATCACCGAAGTCGGCAAGCAGGCGATCATCGACCGCGGCTATGTCAGCGCCGCCGGCGCGCTCAACGATATCACCTCGATCGTGCCGGCGCTCAACCAGGCCGACGGCACCGGCAATTCGAGCGGCACCGGCCAGCAATTCCCCAATATCTTCGGGCTGGGCGCGGGGCGCACCCTCACTCTGCTCAACGGCCGGCGGATGGTCACGTCCTCCTCGGGACTGGGCGATGCGCAGGTGGATGCGAACATCATTCCGATCGGGCTGCTGGACCGGGTCGAGGTCGTCCAGGGCGGCGGCGCGGCGGTTTACGGTTCGGATGCGATCGCGGGCGTGGTCAACTACGTCCTCAAGAAGAACTTCACCGGCATCGATCTCGACGCGCAATCGGGCATCACCTCGCGCGGGGACTATCCGGAAAAGAGCCTGCGCGGCACGGCGGGAACCAATTTCGCGGACGGGCGCGGCAATATCGCGATCGACGTCGAATGGTCGAAATCCCCGATCCTGCGCTTCGGCGATCGCCCGCTCTCGAACCTGTCGCGCGTCACCGTCTCGAATCCGGCGGACACTGGCCCCAATGACGGCATCCCGTCGGTTCACGAACTGCTCGACGCCCATTTCTGGGAGTTCAACCCCAACGGCATCATCTTCAACAGACCTGCGCCGGTGCCGGTGTTCCTGACGCGGCTCAACGGCAACGCGCTTCAGTTCGCGCCGGACGGCGACATCACCTCCTATGATCCGGGCACGGATATCTCGATCCCCTTCTCCCACGGCGGGCAGGGCTTCCGTTATTCGGATCTGGCGGGGCTGCGCACAGGCGTGGAGCGCTTCACCTCCAACCTGCTCGCGCATTATGACCTCACCGATCGGCTGACGCTCTCCACCGAGCTTCTCTACGCCCGCACCAAGGGCAATGAGATCCCGCAGGGCAACAGCTATACGGTGCTCGGCTTCGGCTCCTACGCCGGCCCGATCGCCTTCACGCGGGACAATCCCTTCCTGACCGACGAGGCGCGCACCGCGCTCAGCGCCGCCAACCCGGCCTTCGCGGCGGGCGCGCCGCTGTGGCTCTCCAAATATTTCTACGATCTCGTGCCATCCGGCATCCAGACGACGAAGACCGACACCTATCGCGCGCTGGTTTCGCTCGACGGCGATTTCGACGTCGGCAGCCATGATTTCTACTGGTCGGTTTCGGGCAGCTACGGCCGCGTCGAGGGCGCGCAACGGAGCTGGCAGGTCATCAACTCCCGCTTCGAGAACGCGATCAATGCGGTCCGCCAAGGTTCCGAGATCGTCTGCGCGATCAACGCCGATGTCGATCCGAGCAACGACGATCCCGCCTGCGCACCGATCAATCCCTTCGGCCAAGGCAATGTCAGCCAGGCCGCGCGCGATTATGTCAGCACCATCGCGGGCACGGATTATGTGAACCAGCAGGTCGATCTGCTCGCCACGCTCGGCGGCACGGCCGTGCATTTGCCGATGGGCGACGTGAAGTTCAGCCTCGCCTACGAGCATCGCTACAACAAGGCGAGCTTCACGCCTCTGGAGGCGAACCAGCAGGGGCTGTTCGGCGTCGGCGCGAAGGAATTGCCGCAATCCGGCAGCTACAAGACCAACGAGTTTTCGGCCGAGCTGCTGGCGCCGCTCGTCAATCCCGATATGGGCGTGCCGCTGGTCCGCCGGCTCGAGGTGAAGGGCGCATACCGCTATGTCGACAACTCGCTGGCGGGCAAGGAGAACGTTTGGGATGTGGGCGTCAACTGGCTCGTCACCGACGGGCTGACGCTGCGCGCCACGCGCAGCCGCAATTTCCGCGCGCCGACGCTCGATCAGCTTCTCGCCCCGGCGACGACCGCGCTCAATTCGACCGGCTATGATCCGTGCGACGCCGACCGCATCAACAGCGGACCGAACCCCTCGGTCCGCCGCGCGAACTGCCTGGCGCTGTTCGAGGCGAACCCCGGCTACGGCGTCGGCCCCGACGGGACCGGCGCGGGGCTGAGCGCGGCCCAGCGGCTGGCGCTCTTCCAGGATCCGTCCGAGAACTTCGAGCGCGCGCAGGTCACGACCACGGGCAACCCCAATCTTCGCAACGAAATCTCCAACACGCTGACCTACGGCTTCGTGTTCCAGCCGCGCTTCATCCCGGGGCTGACGCTGAGCGTCGATCGGGTGAAGATCGATCTGAAGGACGGCCTGTCGCCCTTCACCACGCAGGAGTTCACCGCAGCCTGCTACGATAACACCAAACCCGATCCCGCGGTGTGCGACGCGTTCACGCGGCTTGCGATGAGCGACGGGGTGAACCCGGGCGGCACGATCGTGACCGGCACCACCACCACCTTCAACGCCGGCGTCTTCAAATATCGCGGCGAAACCTATGAGCTCGATTACCGCTTCGCGCTCGCCGATCTGCTCGGCGGGGCCGATCTCGGCAAACTCGATTTCAATATCGCGGCGACGCACAACACCTTGTTCACCACGTCCGTCACCGGCGAAACCTTCACCCGCACCGACGGCACCATAGACGAGCCGCGCTGGACCGGCCGGCTCAACCTCGCCTACGACAAGGGGCCGCTCCGCCTCACCTACCAGCTCTATTATCTCTCGGGGGCGCGCCGGGCCTATGACTCGACCGTCGAGACCGATCCGCATCCGCATGTCGATGCGAACATCACGCACAGCGTTTCGGCCCAATATGATTTTGGCCGGATGACGTTGCGGGGCGGCGTCATCAACCTCACCGATGAGCAGCCTTCCTATCCGAGCATCAAATATGGCGACATTCTCGGGCGGCGCTTCTTCGTCGGGGTGAATGTGAAGCTCTGATGCCGGTCACGGCCCCGTCCGCGCCCGGCATCCCATGAACAGGCAGTTTTCCGCATACCGGCGGCGCACCGCGCCGCCGGAACAGATGAGCACGCCCGCTCCGGCCGACCCCGCGATCGGCGCAGAAGGAACAAGACGACCATGACCAGCAGGGGCGACAGGCCCGGCCCCCCTTCCTATGCGCAGTGGGTGCGGAACACGATCCAGCGCGTGCGATCGGATCGCCATCCGGTGATCAACCTGTTCGACAGCTCGGTTCCGGAACCGCTGGAACTGCTTCAAAAGCTTGTGCTCGACGGTTTCTCGGACCCGATCACCGATCGCTACACGAGCGCCTTCGCGGGCGGCAATCCGTTCGTCATCGCCGAGCTTGCCCGGCGTTACGGCGTCGCCGAGGAGGCGGTGCTGTGCACCACGGGCGCGACGGGCGCGCTCTCGCTCATCTGCCAGGCGCTGCTTGCGCCCGGCGACCGGGTGCTGGTCGAAAATCCGGGCTTCGATCTCTTCCACGCCATTCCGCGCGCCTATGGCTTCGGCGTCGATACTTTCGAGCGGCTCGGCGAGCGATTCACCATCGATCCCGAAGAACTGGCAGCCGCGATCGGCCCACGCACCAGGCTGGTGATCCTCTCCAACCTGCACAACCCCTCCGGCATGGCCGTCGACGAGGCGACCCTCACGGAAATCGGACGTATCGCCGAGGCGCGCGGCGTCACGGTCGTGGTGGACGAGGTCTATGGCGATTATGCGCCCGCCTCGGTGCGCATGCGCTCGGCCGCGCATCTTTCGCCCGCCATCGTCGCGGTGAGCAGCCTCACCAAGATTTTCGGGCTGAGCACGCTGCGTTGCGGATGGATCGTGGCGCACCCGAAAAGGATCGCGCCGATCCGCGCGCTCAACGACGAGGTGGAGTTCGGCGTTTCCAACCTCGCCCACGGCGTCGCCGCGCTGGTGCTCGAACATTCGGAGCGGTTCACCGCCTACTGGAAGGAATATCTGCGCCGGGCGCGGCCGATCGTCGAAGCCCGGCATCGGGACTGGATCGCGCAGGGCCTCGTCCAGGGCGCGTTGCCCGATCATGGCTGCATCGCCTTCCCGCGCCTCGTGGGCGTGGACGATGGTGGGGCCTTCTCCGAATGGCTCGCCGAGCGCAGCGGAGTGGTTGTCGCCCCCGGCGGCTATTTCGGGGCGCCCGATCATGTTCGGATCGGCTTCGCGCAGGAGCCGGATACGCTCGATTACGGACTCAGGGCCTTTACGGAAGGGCTGATCGCGTATCGAGACCATCAGGCGAGGCCGCGCGCGAATCTGTCGAAAGCTTGACAGCGCGGGCCAGCTCATGCCCGGGCGGCAACAGGGAGAGGGACGATGGCACTGATGTTGCGGGCACTGATCGGCGCGGCCGGCGCCGCCATGCTGATGCTCGCGCCCGCTTCCGCCGAGGCGCAGACGGTGCGCGCCAAGAGCGTCCAGAAGGTGCGGGTGCAGGGGCGCACGATCGATGTGGCCGCCGAGGTGGGCACCCTTCCCGTCTCGAGCAAGTCCGGGGCCGAGGATGCGACCGTCGGCTATATCTCCTATGTTCCCATGAAGCCCGCGACGGCCGCGGAGCCGCCGGTGCTGGTCGCCTTCAACGGCGGGCCGGGCGCGTCCTCGGCCTTTCTCCAGATGGGCGCGCTCGGTCTTTCCCGCGTATCCGTGCCGCAGGATCCGGCC
>DASSTK010000093.1:0-3899 GCA_035707945.1 Sphingomonas sp. | reverse complement strand
CGACAAGAAATGGGCGGCGTTCGCGACCAATGAGGCCGATGCCGTCGACCGCATCCGCACCGAGGTCGCCGAAATTTCCCAGCAGACGGGTATGGCGCTCCCCGAATTCCGCCGCATCGTCAACATGGTGCAAAAGGGCGAGCGCGAGGCGCGGATCGCGAAGAAGGAAATGGTCGAGGCGAACCTGCGTCTCGTCATCTCGATCGCCAAGAAATACACCAACCGCGGGCTGCAGTTCCTCGACCTGATCCAGGAAGGCAACATCGGCCTGATGAAGGCGGTCGATAAGTTCGAATACCGCCGCGGCTACAAATTCTCGACCTACGCGACGTGGTGGATCCGCCAGGCGATCACTCGCTCGATCGCCGACCAGGCGCGCACGATCCGCATCCCGGTCCATATGATCGAGACGATCAACAAGCTGGTCCGCACCAGCCGCCAGTTCCTCCACGAACAGGGCCGCGAGCCGACGCCGGAGGAAATGGCCGAGCGCCTCTCCATGCCCTTGGAGAAGGTCCGCAAGGTGATGAAGATCGCCAAGGAACCGATCTCCCTCGAAACGCCGATCGGCGACGAGGAGGATTCGCACCTCGGCGACTTTATCGAGGACAAGAACGCGATCATCCCGGTCGACGCCGCGATCCAGGCCAACCTCAAGGAAACGGTGACGCGGGTGCTGGCCAGCCTCACCCCGCGCGAGGAGCGTGTGCTCAGGATGCGATTCGGCATCGGCATGAACACCGATCACACGCTGGAGGAAGTCGGCCAGCAATTCTCGGTGACGCGCGAACGCATCCGCCAGATCGAAGCCAAGGCGCTGAGGAAGCTCAAGCACCCGAGCCGCAGCCGCAAGATGCGCAGCTTCCTCGATCAGTAGGCGATCGGGCGCGCCGCGCCGCGCGCCCGCTTCGCTCCCCCGCCGCTACCGATAACCGCGTCTTTACCCATCCGCGTTATGCGCGAATGAGAGCGCCGGCGCCGTCCGGCCGGCGTGTGTAGCGGAGGGTTCGGATGGGAGTGATGGCGCAGGGTGGCCGATCGGTGATCGGCATCGCGGACAGGCTCGCCGCATTGCTGGATGAAGACGGTTGCGCGCGCCACCCCTGGCCCGCCGCGCTGGTCGCCGGCCATTATCCGGATAGCACGCGCGATCTTGCCGATGCGGCGCATCTCCTTTGCATGCTGCACGCGCGCTACCCCGGCGTGATCGATCACGCAGCCAACCGCACGCCCCAATCGCAGGCGCGCGACTGGCTTTATCGCGCGGCGGCAGGTTTCGCTTCCGAACGCGGCTATCTCACCAGGCTCGTCGTCGCCGTCGGGCCGCTGCCGAGCACGCCCGGCCAGGCGCAGAGCGAGGCGGTGGTGACGGCGCAGCGGCATGCGCTCGCCACCCTTTCCCAGTCCGATCGGGCCGGCACCGCCTTCGGCGCGGCGATGGCGCTGGCGCTCGATTGGCCGGCGATCCGCCCGATGCTGGATGCCGCATCCGATCGCGTCGGCCTCGTGCCGCCTCCGCTCGATCTCCCCTCCTTCGAGGATACGATCGGGATCGCGACGATGTTGGCCGATACGCCCGGCCTCGATCGCGCGATGGGTTTCGGGGCCGAGCAGTTACTCGCCCAGCATCGCGGTCTGTGGGATCTCCTCGAATCCCGCGCCGCCGCCCGCTCGGCGGACTGAACGCCGGCAGCCTTCCGGTTTCGCCCTATTTCGGCCCGCTCCAGGCGGCGGCGTCCTCCACGGCGGCATGGTGGGTGCGCCGGTCGTAGAGGCACAGCATCGTCGCCGCCTTGCGCTTCATATGGTGTTGGGGCCAGAGGCCGCTCACCAGCATCGCATCCATATGCCAGCGATCGGGAAAGGCGATCGGCGCGGAAGCGCGCGCGTTGATGAGGCCGCTCGCCTTCTGGCAGGCCTGCGCGGCCGCCGCCCGCTCCTTCGCCCAGGCGGACGGGGTGGAGGCCGCGGCGGGCGCGGCCGCGAGCAGCGCCAGCGCGGCGATCGTGATCCGCATCATCATGGCCGGTTGATCCTCCCTCCCGTCATCGGCTCGGGTGCGCCGGTGGTGCCCGGAAAGCTGATCGGCAAGCCCTTGAGCGTCCGCACCGCCATATAGGCGAACCCCTCCGCCTCTGTCGCGTCGCCGTTCCAGCCCAGGGCGTCGATCGGCTCCACGCCCGTCTCGCAGGCGTCGGCGATCATCGCCATCATCGTCGCGTTGTGCCGCCCTCCTCCCGCGACGATCAGACGGTTGGGCCGCTCCGGCCAATGCCGGAGCGCCAGCGCGACGGTTGCGGCGGTGAAGGCGGTGAGCGTCGTCGCCCCGTCCGCCGCCGAAAGGCCGCGCGCCGGCTCGATCGTGAAATCCGCCCGGTCGAGCGATTTGGGCGGCGGCCTGTCGAACCAGGGATCGTCCAGCATCGCGGCCAGTACGGCGCGGTCGATCGTGCCCGTCGCCGCCAGCGCGCCGTCCTCGTCGAACGGCCTGCCCGTCTCGGCCGCCATCCAGTCGTCGATCAGCCCGTTGGCCGGGCCGGTGTCGCAGGCGATCAGCTCCCCGTCTGCGCCGATCCAGGTGATGTTGGCGACTCCGCCCAGGTTCAGCACCGCCACCGGCAGCGTCTCGTGCGCTAGCATCGCGCGATGAAAGACCGGCAGCAGCGGGGCGCCCTGCCCGCCCGCCGCCACGTCGGCCGAACGGAAATCGTCCACCACCGTCAGCTTGAGCGAGGCCGCCATCGCCGCGCCGTCCCCGATCTGCCAAGTCCAGCCGCTTGCCGGGCGGTGCGCCACCGTCTGCCCGTGGAAGCCCACCACCTTCACATGATCGAGCGGCACGCCCGCCTGCGCCACGAGTTGATGCACCGCCAGCAGATGTCGCCGCGTCAGCATTTCCGCCGCCGCCACGATCTCCGGGCTTCGGCGCGGCTTGTCATAGCTCAGGGCGAGCCGCGTCGCTTCCTGCAATTGCCCGCGCGCCTGCGCTGAATATGGTTCGGAGCGGAAGGCGATCGGGCGGACATGCCCCTCCCCGTCCGTCTCGATCAGCGCGGCGTCGATGCCGTCGAGCGAGGTGCCGGACATCAACCCGATCGCCAGCATCGCCTCGCTACCCATGTCCGTCCCCCCTGTGCTAAGCGCGCGCCGCCATGACGATCTACCGCTCCCGCCTGCTGCGCCTACTCGATGAGCGCGGCTACATCCACCAGTTGACCGACCCGCAAGGCCTGGACGCCCTTGCCGAGCGGCAGATCGTGCCCGGCTATATCGGCTTCGATCCCACCGCGCCCTCGCTCCATGTCGGCAGCCTCGTCCAGATCATGATGCTGCGGCGGCTCCAGCAGAGCGGGCACAAGCCGATCGTGGTGATGGGCGGCGGCACCGGCAAGATCGGCGATCCGAGCTTCAAGGACGAGGCCCGCTCGCTGCTGACCGAGGAGACGATCCGGGCGAACATCGCCTCGATCAAGCGCGTGTTCGAACGGTTCCTGACCTTCGGCGACGGGCCGACCGACGCGATCATGGTCGACAACGCCGAATGGCTGGACGAGCTTCGCTATATCCCGTTCCTGCGCGACATCGGCCAGCATTTCTCGGTTAACCGGATGCTGAGCTTCGATTCGGTCAAGCTCAGGCTGGATCGTGAGCAATCGCTCTCCTTCCTCGAGTTCAACTACATGATCCTCCAGGCCTATGATTTCCTGGAGCTCGCCCGCCGCGTCGGCTGCCGGCTGCAGATGGGCGGATCGGATCAGTGGGGCAATATCGTCAACGGCATCGAGCTTGCCCGCCGGGTGGACGGAACCGGCGTCTTCGGGCTCACCACCCCGCTCATCACCACCGCCGACGGCGGCAAGATGGGCAAGACGGCGCGCGGCGCGGTGTGGCTCAACGCC
>DASSTK010000092.1:0-3375 GCA_035707945.1 Sphingomonas sp. | reverse complement strand
TTCGCTAGGCGGCAAGCCGCCAAGCTCCGGTATCCGCTCCCCTTTCCAGGGGAGCGGAGTCAGCCGTTCAGCACCGCCTTCAACGTCGTGCCGAGCTCGCTGGGGCTCGCCGCGACCTTGATGCCGGCCTCTTCCATCGCCGCGATCTTGTCCTCCGCGCCGCCCTGGCCGCCCGAGACGATCGCGCCCGCATGGCCCATGCGACGGCCGGGAGGGGCGGTGCGGCCGGCGATGAAGCCGACCATCGGCTTCTTGCGCCCGCGCTTCGCCTCGTCCTTCAGGAACTGCGCGGCCTCCTCCTCGGCCGATCCGCCGATCTCGCCGATCATGATGATCGACTGGGTGGCGTCGTCGGCCAGGAACAGCTCCAGCACGTCGATGAAGTTGGTGCCGTTCACCGGATCGCCGCCGATGCCGACCGCGGTGGTCTGGCCCAGGCCCTCGTTCGTCGTCTGGAACACGGCCTCATAGGTAAGCGTGCCCGAGCGGGAGACAACGCCCACCGACCCCTTGGAGAAGATCGAGCCCGGCATGATGCCGATCTTGCACTCGTTCGGGGTCAGCACGCCGGGGCAGTTCGGCCCGATCAGCCGCGACTTCGAGCCCGAAAGCGCGCGCTTCACCTTCACCATGTCGAGCACCGGAATGCCCTCCGTGATGGTGACGATCAGCGGCACCTCGGCGTCGATCGCCTCGAGGATGGAATCGGCGGCGAAGGCGGGCGGCACATAGATGACGGAGGCGTCGGCCCCGGTCTTCTTCACCGCCTCCTTCACCGTATCGAACACCGGCAGGCCGAGGTGGGTCTGCCCGCCCTTGCCCGGCGTCACGCCGCCGACCATCTTCGTGCCGTAGGCGATCGCCTGCTCGGAATGGAAAGTGCCCTGGGCGCCCGTGATGCCCTGACAGATCACCTTGGTGTTCGCATTGACGAGGATCGACATTCGCTAAATCGCCTTTCGTTTTCTGATCTGGTGGGCGCCCGGAGCCGGGCCGCTATTTGGCCGCCGTCTTCGCCTCCGGCGTCGCTCTCAGCATGGTCCAGCCTTCGACCTGGGCGGCCTTGATGCTGAAGCCGTTGCCGATCGCGGCATAGGCCTGGATGTCGCTCGCGCCGCTGACATAGGGATCGGAGGCGTCGAGCGGCTGGCCGACAATGGTGGAGACGGCGTGGCGCGCGTCATCGAAGGCGTCGGCCTTCCACACCACCGCGCACGAGCTCGCCAGCGCGCCTTTGACTCCCGGATCGGCGAGAATCAGATAGACGTTGCTGGCCTGGCCCTGGGGCGTGTTCCAATCGCCGATGCGGTAGATGTTGTTGGGCACGTCCCGCTTGGAGAGCGGCGTGAACAGAGAGCCCGCGCGCCCGGCGGCGTCGGGCGCGCCCATGCTCAGCACCACCTTCGCCTGCGGCGCCATGCGGTTGTAATCGACGGCCGTGACGACGCTGCCGGGCAGATGCGCGCCGCCCTTGGTGCAGGCCTGCGTGAACAGCGACACGGGATCGAGCGACGGCGTGGGCAACGCCGCCGCTATAGGGGACGCAAGAACAGACGCGACGCCGGCAAGCGCAATCCAGTGAACCCGTGCCATGACGGACCTCCTCAGCCCAGGCTGGAGTCGATTCCGCGGCAGGCCGCCTGGAGATCCTTGACCGCGTCGATCGAAGCCTGGAGGTTGGCCTTGGCCGCCTCCGAAAGCTTGATCTGAACGACCTTTTCCACGCCCCCGGCCCCGATGACAACAGGCACGCCGACATAGAGGTCCGAAACCCCGTATTCGCCCGAAAGATAGGCGGCGCAGGGCAGCACGCGCTTCTGATCCTTGAGGAAGGCCTCCGCCATCTCGATCGCCGAGGTGGCGGGCGCGTAGAAGGCCGAGCCGGTCTTCAAGAGGCCGACGATCTCGCCGCCGCCGCCGCGGGTGCGCTTGACGATCGCGTCGATCTTGTCCTGCGTCGACCAGCCCATCTCGATCAGGGCCGGAACGGGAATGCCCGCGACGGTCGAATATTCGAGCACCGGCACCATGCTGTCGCCGTGGCCGCCGAGCACGAAGGCGGTGACGTCCTTCACCGAGACGTCGAACTCCTCGGCGAGGAAGTGGCGGAAGCGCGCCGAATCGAGCACGCCCGCCATGCCGACCACCATGTTGTGCGGCAGCCCCGAAAACTCGCGCAGCGCCCACACCATCGCATCGAGCGGATTGGTGATGCAGATGACGAAGGCGTTGGGCGCATTGGCCTTGATGCCCTCGCCCACCGCCTTCATCACCTTGAGGTTGATGCCGAGCAGATCGTCGCGGCTCATGCCCGGCTTCCTCGGCACGCCGGCCGTCACGATGATGACGTCGGCGCCCGCGATGTCGGCATAATCGTTGGTGCCCTTGAGCTTCGCGTCGAAGCCGTCGATCGGGCCGCACTGCGCGAGATCGAGCGCCTTGCCCTGCGGCACGCCCTCCACCACGTCGAACAGGACGACGTCCCCCATCTCCCGCGATGCGGCGAGGTGGGCGAGGGTGCCGCCGATATTGCCGGCGCCGATCAGCGCGATCTTCTTGCGTGCCATGATGCCTCCGCGTGGTCGTTGATGCAGGGCGCGGCCGCGCGAGAACCGGCGGCCAGCCGGAAAAGCGCGGCCCGCTTAGACCCATGAAGCCGCCGGGGCAACCGCCGGAATCATCTGGTCGTACAATTTATGTTGCAGGTGCTAAAGGCAGCCGGAAGGGCCGATGCTCGCCCTCCATGCTCCTGCGAAAGCAGGAGCCAGGAAGGGACAGGCCTTTCCTTGCCTGGGCTCCTGCTTTCGCAGGAGCACGGAGGACGACAAAGCAGCCTCCATCGCCATAAGCAGGGAGATTGCACTTCAGATTCCCATACAGCGTTTCCCTATCGGCCGGCCTGCCGGGCGATCAGGCGCCGCTTGGGGACGCCCTCCTCTTTCGCGCCACGCGGGCGTTCTTCGCCGCGCCGAGCCGCTCCAGCGGGTTCACCAGCGCCTCGTAGCGGCCGAACAGATGCTCCACCCGGTCGCGATCGCTGGCGAAGGGGGTAGGGCGATAGAGCCTGTCCACGGCGGCGTCGAGCGCGGCATGGGCGCGGCGCAGATCGGCGGGCATCGTGTCGGGATCATAGAGATCGGCGAGGCTGGAGGTGGGATGCGCGGCGCGCGCGTCGAGCACGGCCTGAGCCAGCGCCTCGACCCGCGCGCGCTGCGCGGGCGTGGGCTCGGGCCAGGGGAAGGTGTTATAAACGACACCCACCGAGTACATGTAATCAGACTTCATTCGGCCAGTGACAGCCCGCATCCATGCCATATGCATGGCGCTGGTGAGAATACCAAAGTCCCAGAGCGTTGCGTGGCTCAGAAGGCGAAG
>DASSTK010000091.1:0-2692 GCA_035707945.1 Sphingomonas sp. | reverse complement strand
GCGCCTCCGATCCGCTCGACCGGGTGATCGAGCAGGCGGTGACGCGGCCGTCCGCCCCGATCGAGAGGGTGAAGCCGGTGCGCCCCTCCTCGCCCGCGCGGAGCGCCGAGGGAGGATAATCATCCGTGGTGAGCCATTCGGACGGGCTCTGCTTCGGCTTCGCGTCGGCCGCGCGGCTGACCGGAGGGCGGACAGTATCGCCCGCGCCGGAGAGCTTCGGAAAATCGATATGATCCTTGAGCGGCGGCAAGGGGAAGACCTTGGGCAGATCGAGAGGAACGACCTTCGGCTCCCGCGGGGTCGGCGTGGGGATCGGCATCGGCCGCGCCGCCTTCACCTTGTTCGGGGGAGGCGCTTGCCTGGGCGGCGGCGGGGGCGCCTCGCTGTAATCATGGACGATCAGATCGGGGAGAGTCCGATGGATGATGGTGACGGCCAGCCCCGACACCATCGCATAACCGACCACCCCGACAACCGCCGTCGAGACAATGCCCGACAGCGCCTTTTCCCTGCTGCTGTTGCGATCGACATAGGCCATGTCATTCTCCTCATATGGAGAATGGGAAGGGTGCGCCTTCACTTGCGGTCAGGCAAGACTTTTCCACGCCGTATCGGTTCGTTCCGGGATATCCCCTTCGCCGAACGGGTGTATATGGTATCCACCAGCACGGAGTCGCGCCATGACCGTCCGCCCCGCCCTCATCCCCTGCCTGCGCTACGCCGATGCGGGCCAGGCGATCCTGTTCCTGTGCGACGCCTTCGGCTTCACGCCGCAGGCGATCTACGCCGACGAGGAGGATCAGCGCATCATCCACCACGCCCAGCTTCTGCTCGACGGCAACATGATCATGCTGGCGAGCATGACCGAGGGCGAGACGCGCGATCGCTATCGCTGGCTGACGCCCGGAGAGGCCGGCGGCATCACCATGTGCGTCTATGCCGCGGTGGCCGATCCGGACGCGCACCACGCCCGCGCCGAGGCGGCGGGCGCGGAGATCGTCGCGCCGCCCGAGGACAATGAAGGCTATCCCGGCCGCGGCTACAGCGCGCGCGATCCGGAAGGGAATGTCTGGAGCTTCGGCAGCTATGATCCCTTCGCACCGCCGCCAGCGGACGCGTGACGAGGATCAGTCGAACAGCGAGGAGACCGAGGTTTCGTCCGCGATGCGCTTGATCGCCTCGGCGAGCAGCGGGGCGATGGTGAGCGGGCGGATTTTCTTCGCCTCGGTCGCCGCCGGGGGGAAGGCGATCGAATCGGTCACCACCAGCTCGGTCAGCGCCGAGCTTTCGACGCGGGCCACCGCGCCGCCCGAAAGCACGCCGTGGGTGACATAGGCGACCACATCCTCCGCCCCCGCCTCGCGCAGCGCCGCCGCGGCGTTGCACAGCGTGCCCGCCGAATCGACGATATCGTCGACCAGGATGCAGAACCGCCCGGCGGGATCGCCGATGATGTTCATCACCTCCGATTCGCCCGGCCGTTCGCGCCGCTTGTCGACGATGGCGAGCGGCGCGTTGCCGAGCCGCTTGGAAAGCGCGCGGGCGCGCACCACGCCGCCGACGTCGGGCGAGACGACCATCAGGTTGCGGCCCGAAAAGCGCGCCTGGATATCCGCCGACATCACCGGCGCGGCGTAGAGATTATCGGTCGGGATATCGAAGAAGCCCTGAATCTGCCCGGCGTGAAGATCGACCGAGAGCACCCGGCTCGCCCCCGCCACGGTGATCAGGTTGGCGACCAGCTTGGCGGAAATCGGCGTGCGGGGGCCGGGCTTCCGATCCTGCCGGGCATAGCCGAAATAGGGGATGACCGCCGTGATCCGTCGTGCCGACGAACGCTTGAGCGCGTCGATGCAGATCAGGAGCTCCATCAGATTGTCGTTGGCCGGATAGGCGGTGGATTGCACCACGAACACATCCTCGCCGCGCACATTCTCGTGGATCTCGACGAACACCTCCTCGTCGGCGAAGCGGCGCACGCTCGCGTTGGTGAGCGGCATGTCGAGATATTCGGCGATGGCCTTCGCCAGCGTCAGGTTGGAGTTGCCCGACATCAGTTTCATGGGTGCGCCCTGTTCCCGCTGGTCCGCCGATGCCGCGCGCCTTAGCGGCGAGCGCGCCTCCTGCCAAGTTGCCGGGCGGCGCGGGAGTGCTAAGGGCGATCCCATGACGGTCATCACCCGCTTCGCCCCTTCGCCGACCGGACGGCTGCATGTCGGCAATATCCGCACCGCGCTGGTCTGCTGGCTGGCGGCGAAGGCGGCGGGCGGGCGTTTCCTGCTGCGGCTCGACGATACCGACACCGCCCGCTCGCGCGAGGAGCACTCGCAAGCGATCCGCGCCGATCTCGCCTGGCTCGGCCTCGCGCCCGACGGCGAAGTGCGCCAGTCCGCCCGCTTCGCGCTCTACGAGGCGGCCTTCGAGGCGCTGCACGCGGCCGGCCGCGTCTATCCGGCTTACGAGAGCGAGGAGGAGCTTTCGATCAAGCGCCGCATCGCGCTCGGCCGCGGGTTGCCGCCGATCTACGACCGGGCGGCGCTGAAGCTGACCGCGGAGGAGCGGCGGCGGCTGGAGGCGGAGGGCGTTCGCCCCCATTGGCGCTTCCGGCTGGACGAGACGCGGAGCCTCGGATGGCAGGATCTGATCCGGGGGCCGCAGCATTTCGAGGCCTCCGCCCTTTCCGATCCCGTCA
>DASSTK010000090.1:0-2445 GCA_035707945.1 Sphingomonas sp. | reverse complement strand
ATCACCGCCCGAAATATAAGCGTTCGCCCAGCTACAAGCCGGGATATCCCTCCACCATCCGCTTCGAGGATGGTCCCCCTCCCCTTTCAGGGGAGGACAAAGGAGCTCAATCACTCCTGGCGAGGCGAACCCTTCGCGAACCTCGCCGCTTGCGCGCAGGCGAGCTTGTCCACCCGTTCATTCTCGTCGTGGCCGGCGTGGCCCTTCACCCATTTCCATTCGACGCGGTGCGGGGCGGCGGCGGCGAGCAGTTCCTGCCACAGCTCGGCGTTCTTGACCGGCTTGCGGTCGGCCGTCTTCCAGCCGTTCCTTCGCCAGCCGTGAATCCATTTGGTGAGGCCGTCCATCACGTAACGGCTGTCAGTGGTGAGCGTCACGCGGCAGGGTCGCTTCAGCGCCTCCAGCCCCCTGATCGCGGCCGTCAGCTCCATGCGGTTGTTGGTCGTGAGCGCCTCGCCGCCGGAAAGCTCCTTCTCGGTTCCGCCCATGCGCAGCAGCGCCGCCCAGCCGCCGGGGCCGGGATTGCCCTTGCATGCGCCGTCGGTGAAGATTTCGACGTGAGATAGCTCGCTCATGCCGCGAACATCGCTTCCCCGTCCGCCGCATAGGCCTCCAGCCGGCGCAGGAAGGCGAGGGGGTCCTTGCGCGTGACCAGCGCGTCGGGAGGCGTGTTGAGCCAATCCCACGCCCGCGTCAGCGTGAAGCGCAGCGCCGCGCCGCGCGCCAGCACGGGGAGGGCGGCGCGCTCCGCCGCGCTCAGCCCGAACGCCGCGTCATAGCCTTCAAGCAGCGCCCGCCCGATCGGCGCATGATAGTCCGCGCCGTCGTTGGAAAAGGCCCAGGAGGCGTGCGTCACCGCCACGTCCCACGCGCGGATTTCGGTGCAGGCGAAATAAAAGTCGATCATCCCGGTGACGCGATCATCGAGCATCAGCACATTGTCCGGAAACAGATCGGCGTGGATCACCGATCGCGGCAGGTCCGCGGGCCAATGCGCGTCTATGAAGGCGATCTCGTCGGCGATCCGGGCGGCGAGGCCGGGCCGGATCGCATCGACATCGCGCCCGCAGCGCGCCGCCAGCTCGCGCCAGCCGACGGGGCCGAGCGCGTTGGGTCGTTCGCGGGAGAAATCGGCGAGCGCGGCGTGCATCGCGCCCAGCGCCTCGCCCGCGGCCCGCGCCTGCGCAGGCGTGGGGGTGGAGAGCGATACGCCGGGCAGGAACTCGATCAGGCAGGCCGGGCGGCCGCACACCGTCTGAAGCTGCGCGCCCGCGCGATCCCGAATCGCGCGGGGCACGGGCAGGACGCGATCGGCGAGGTGGTCGAGCAGGGCCAGGAAGAAGGGCAGGTCGCCCGCGTCGACCCGCTTCTCGTAGAGGGTGAGGATGAAGCGCCCGGCCGTGGTTTCGATCAGATAATTGCTGTTCTCCACCCCCTCGGCGATGCCCTTGGCGGACACCAGCGCGCCCGCGTCATAGCGCGCGAGCAGCGCCGCCATCGCCTCGGCCGAGACCTGGGTATAGACCGCCATGCCGCTCCCTTCGCCGTCGTCAGGCGGCGAGGCTGCGGGGGAGCTTGAACGCCATCGTCTCGATCGCGGTGCGCACGGTGCGCTCGGAAACCGCGAAACGTTCGCGCAACCGGGCGATCACGCCCTGCACCAGCCGCTCGGGGGCGGACGCGCCGGCGGTGACGCCCAGCGTCTTCGCCTCGCCGATCCATTCGAAATCGAGATCGTCCGAGCAGCGGATCAGCCGCGCGCGCGCGCCCTCGCGCTCGGCGACTTCCACCAGCCGCACCGAATTGGACGAGTTGGGCGCGCCGATCACCAGCACCGCATCGCATTGCGGCGCGATCGCCTTCACCGCCGCCTGCCGGTTCGAGGTGGCGTAGCAGATATCCTCCCCGCGCGGGGCCTGGATCGAGGGGAAGCGCGCCCTGAGCGCCGCCACCATCCCGGCGGTGTCGTCCACCGAAAGCGTGGTCTGGGTGAGGAAGGCGAGGCGATCCGGATCGGCGGGGGCCAGGCGGGCGACATCCTCCACCGTCTCCACCAGGGTCATCGCGCCCTGGGGCACCTGACCGAAGGTGCCGATCACCTCCGGGTGGCCGGCATGGCCGATGAACAGGATGTGCCGCCCCTGCTCGACCAGCCGTTCGGCCTGGCGATGGACCTTGGAGACGAGCGGACAGGTGGCGTCGAGCCAGGTCAGCCCGCGCTCGGTCGCCTTGTTGGGCACCGCCTTGGGCACGCCGTGGGCGGAGAAGACCACCGGCGCGTCATCCGGCACCTCGTCCAGCTCCTCGACGAAGATCGCGCCCCTGGCGGCGAGATCGTCCACCACCGCGCGATTGTGCACGATCTCGTGGCGGACATAGACGGGCGCGCCGAACCGCTCGATCGCGAGCTCGACGATACGGATGGCGCGGTCCACCCCAGCGCAG
>DASSTK010000089.1:0-2785 GCA_035707945.1 Sphingomonas sp. | reverse complement strand
AGAGGTTGCGCCTTCCGCCGCGCAGCGGCACTTCACGTCTGCTTCGATAGATATTGGCCGCTGACGCGGCATACCCCTTCGCGCCTTCGCCTTCGCGCCTTCGCGTGAACTCCTCCTTCTTCTCCCTCACCCCAATTTCCGCCGGCATGATGTGAAGCAGAGGAAGGGGAAGGCTAACCCAGCTTGGCGATCGCCGCCTTGGCCGCGGCGATATCGGCCGCGCTGGGGCCGCCGTCATCGCCGTCGCCCTGGTCCGCCGCCTGGCTGTTGCTCGCCGCCTGGGCGTTGCCCGCCTGCGCCGCGTGGCCATGCGTCTGCGCGCCGGTGAACTCCACCGCCGACCAGATGATCCCCGCCGCCCACAGCAGGGCGATCCAGCGGCTCTTGAAGATCGATTTGCTGCGGATCGGAAGCATAAGCGGCAGCCTGCGCCTCCGATCTTACCAATAGGTGAAGATCGCTCAGGCTTTTCCGACGCCCGGCTCGGGCTGATCGGGCCGAACCGGAGGCTCGCTCGGTTGCGCCGGAGGATCGCTGGGGGTGACGATCGGCGGGTCGGTCGGCGCCGGCATCGGATCGTCGACGGGAACCGTGGTGGGATCGGACGGAGGCTGGGTAGCCATGACGGGGGCTCCTGGCTTGGAAACTGAAGCTGGAACATTCCGTTCGCCCTGAGGAGCCATTGAGCCTGGTCGAAATGGCGTCTCGAAGGGCATTGTCGCGAGCTGCCCTTCGAGACGGGCTTCGACTTCGCTCAGCCTCTCCTCAGGGCGAACGGTCTGTGCATGGCGTCAGCGTAGTTGCGTCAGCGTAGTCGCATGAGCTTCAACGCCTGCGCCCGCCGCATAGCTCCAAAAGCAAACGCCCGGGCCGTGTTCGACCCGGGCGCCCGCGTGACGAATGCTCGTCAGCCCCCTTCTCGGTGGTGTCGCCCTCTCACGGTGTCCGGTCCCCCCTTACATCGGGACCGCGGGACTTCTACCTCCCCGAACCACGGCCTGTGACCTGTGTTTCGTAGGCAAAGGTGTAAGGCGCGCCGCACGCGCTTGTCATCGCTAATCCGCTGTTCATCCGGAGAAAGACGGCAGGCTGTGGTGATTCCGCAACATGGGGCGCATGGTTGCCTCGCGCGTGTCGCCGCAATAGAGCGGCGGGAGAGCCGCCGCATCTCGCGGTCGCGAAAGAACGGACACGAAGCCCGCTCATGCGCCTTTCCCGCACTTTCCTGCCCGTCCTCAAGGAATCGCCCGCCGACGCGCAGATCGTCAGCCATAAGCTGATGCTGCGCGGCGGGCTGGTCCGCCAGACCGCCGCCGGCATCTACGCCTGGTTGCCGCTCGGCCAGCGGGTGCTGCGCAAGATCGCGCAGATCGTGCGCGAGGAGCAGGATCGGGCCGGCGCGATCGAGCTTCTGATGCCGACTCTCCAGTCCGCCGATCTGTGGCGCGAGTCGGGCCGCTATGACGCTTACGGTCCGGAGATGCTGCGCATCAAGGATCGGCACGAGCGCGAGATGCTCTACGGCCCCACCAACGAGGAGATGATCACCTCGCTGTTCCGCGAGAGCGCGCGCAGCTACCGCGATCTGCCGCGCATCCTCTACCATATCCAGTGGAAGTTCCGGGATGAGGTGCGCCCCCGCTTCGGCGTGATGCGCGGTCGCGAGTTCCTGATGAAGGACGCCTACAGCTTCGATCTGGACGAGGCCGGCGCGCGCCACAGCTACAACCGCATGTTCGTCGCCTATCTCAACACTTTCGCGCGGATGGGCCTGCGCGCCATCCCGATGCAGGCGGACACCGGCCCGATCGGCGGCGATCTCTCCCATGAGTTCATCGTCCTCGCCCCCACCGGCGAGAGCGAGGTGTTCTACCACGCCAATTGGGAGAAGCCGGCCGAGCTCTCCTCGGTCGATTTCGACGATGTGGCGGGCCTGCAGGCGATCGTCTCCGGCTACACCGCCGATTACGCCGCCACCGACGAGAAGCGCGACGAAGCCCGCGAGGCCGAGGCGGGGGGCCAACTCCGCCGCTCGCGCGGCGTCGAGGTGGGCCACATCTTCTACTTCGGCACCAAATATTCGGACCCGATGGGCCTGCGCGTGCAGGGGCCGGACGGGGCGGAGATCACGCCGCACATGGGCAGCTACGGCATCGGCGTGTCGCGCCTCGTCGGCGCGATCATCGAGGCGAGCCATGACGAGGCCGGGATCATCTGGCCCGATGCGGTGGCGCCCTACGCCGTCGGCCTCATCAACATGCGCGCCGACGATTCCGTCTGCATGGCGGCGGCGGACGATCTCTACGCCAGGCTCCAGGCCGCCGGCGTCGAGACGCTCTATGACGACCGCGACGAGCGCGGCGGCGCCAAGTTCGCCACGATGGACCTGATCGGCCTGCCCTGGCAGATCGTGGTCGGGCCGAAGGGGCTGGCGAAAGGCGTCGTCGAGGTGAAGCGCCGCGCGACGGGCGAGAAGATCGAGCTGTCGGTCGAGGACGCGGTGGCGAAGGTGGCGGGGCGGTGATTTTTCCCCGCGTCATCCCAGCGAAAGTTGGGATCTCCTTAGAGGCTGGTCGGAAAGTCTTTTTCGTTCGCCCTGAGGAGCCATTGAGCGAAGTCGAAATGGCGTCTCGAAGGGCGTGGGCTCCGCTCTCGGTGCTTCGAGACGCTGCTTCGACTGCGCTCAGCGGCTCCTCAGCACGAACGGAACGGACAATAGGATACTTTCCGGCCGGACTCTTAGGTGAAGGGCCACCGCCCGCCGCACGAGACCCCAGCTTCCGCT
>DASSTK010000088.1:0-2019 GCA_035707945.1 Sphingomonas sp. | reverse complement strand
GACGAGCCGCGCGGTGGCGACCGTCAGCGCGCGGTCCCACGCCTCGGCGAAGGCGGCGCCCTCCGGGTGGCGGCGCAGGCGATAGGCCGATTTGGGCGTGAGGCCGACCGCCTCGCAGGCATCGGAGATGCAGCCGCGCTCCGCCAGCGTCTCGATGAACTGCCGCTGCCGCGCCGCGGTCCAGCCGTCATGACGGGCGCGGAGCCGCGCCGGCACGAAGTCGGCGACGGGGTCGCACGAGGAAAGCGATGTGGCCATGAGAACAGCTCCTTCCGGTTTGTTGGAGCCGATTCAGATAACCAAATTGGTTCGTGTAGGAAAGAGGATTGTCGTCGGGCACGTGCGCGGGCACTCTGCTGCGCGGGGGAAGCGCGATGGCGGAATCGAAATTCGAGCGAATAGGCCGGTGGGCGGCGGCGCTGGGGCCGGCGCGGCTGGCGATCGGCGGCATGGGGGCGGCGCTCGGCTCCGCCTGGCTGGGTGCGATGGTCGTGCGGCTTCGCCCCGACCTGATGCTGTCGTCCGGCGCGATGTCGGCGGGGGGCGGCGTGGCGACCGTGATTGGCCTGGCAGCGGCGGTGGGCCGGTCGCGTGACAGGAAGGAGGGCGCGGCGCGCGCGGCGAAGGCGCCGCTGGCCTTCGCATTCGGGGTGCCGTGGCTGCTGATGCTGTTCTGGTCGTTCGATTGGGACGCCCCGTGGCGGCCGGCGAGCGCGCACGACTTCGCGGCGGTGACGGCGGCGGTGCTGGTGATCGTCGCGGCGGGCGACGTGCTGACTCCAGCGGAAAAGGCCGAGCCCGCACCCCGGCGCCGGGACCGCGACATCGGCGCGATCGGCCGAACCACGACGCTGACGCTCGATCGCGGCGGGGCGGGGGTTCTTTACAAAATCGGCGAGCAGGCGTAACGGCCCGCTCCCTGCGCGGCCGGTGGTCGGCCGTCGCCAGCTTTTCGGGAGGACAGGACATGACCCATCTGCTTGTGCCTCCGGGCGAAACGGCGCGATGCCGTTTGCCGCCGCGCGCCTTCCGCGCTTTCTTCGATTGAGCTGACCCGCCGGTGATGTGTGCTTCGCCCCGAGCGGGCGGAGCAGGATCATGTATGTTCGGTTCATCTCGCCGTGGCCGGTGCGCCGCGGCGTTCATCGCGGCCTGTTCGGGCCGGCCTATGTGCTCTGGTGGGACGAGAGGACCGCGGAGGGCGTGCGGCTGGCGATCCGCCACGAGCTCGACTGGTTCGAACGCGAGCTGCCGGCGCCGGCGTGGCGCACGTTTCGCGTCAAGTCGAAGAAGCGCTGGGTGCCGCACGGCATCTGCTGGTTCCAGGGCGAGGCGCGGGCGATGGTCGGCCACGCCTTCGCGCTGGCGGCGCTGATCGGCGAGTGCGGCGTGCCGATCGCCAAGCGCGTGACGCACCGGCCAGGCCAGATCCTCTATCGCGACGCCTGGCAGATCGTCGCCAAGCCGGACGCGGCGACGCCGACCTTGTGGTGCTGAGCGCCGCGAGGCGGCGTCGCCCCGTCCACCACCCTCCGTTCGTGCTGAGTAGAGGCTGAGCGAAGTCGAAGCCTCGTATCGAAGTGCATCGTGTGTCCTTCGATTCGCCATTTCGGCTTCGCTCAATGGCTACTCAGGATGAACGGACGGGATGAAACAACGGGAGGTTCCCATGAAACGATACGATCATTTGCACGATGCACCCCGGTTTCGAGGTGATGTCGAAGCGGCGTAAGGGCTACCCGTCCGAGACCAACGTCAAGCGCGGCCTGCGCTCCGTGCGCGGCGGCGAGAAGGAACTGGTCGAGAAGCTCGGCCGGCGCGACCCGTGCCCGTGCGGCTCGGGCCGGCGCTTCGCCAAATGCTGCATGACCGGCGGCCGGTTTCGATGGGGCGGAGCGGAAGGACTATTGGCGGTGAGAGGTGTCCCGATCGGTTAGCGCCGATCGGGCGCGACCTTGCCGGTGCGGTTGTGGAACTGCCACGGCGGATCGGCAAGGATCGTCCCAAACCGTCGCCCCC
>DASSTK010000087.1:0-4693 GCA_035707945.1 Sphingomonas sp. | reverse complement strand
GCTCCGCCCGATCGCGGAGGGCGCGCTCGCGGGCATGCCCGTGCTGCTGGTCAACCCGCGCGTGGCGGTGCCCACCGGGCCGGTGTTCGCCGCCTGGGACGGCGCGGATCGTGGTGCGCTGGGCGAAGGCGATCCGCTCGCGGCGGCGATCGCCGGCCGCAACGATCTCGAATCCCCCGCCCGCGCCGTCGCGCCGGTCATCGCCGAGATGGTGGAGCGCCTGTCCGCCGCGCCCGGGGTCCGCCTCGCCCGCATGTCCGGCTCCGGCGCCACCTGCTTCGCCCTGTTCGAGAACGCGGCCGCCCGGGATGCGGCGGAGCGCACCATCGCCGCCGAACACCCCCGCTGGTGGCGATTGGCCACCCGGCTGCGCTGGAATTAAACCAATATGCTCCTGCGAAAGCAGGAGCCCAGGCAAGGAAAGACTTACCCCTCCTGGGCTCCTGCCTTCGCAGGAGCACGGGGCAGGGCGATGTCATGCCTTCGATGCCGCGACCTCTTGGACTCCTGCTTTCGCAGGAGCACGAGGTCGGCGCTCCCTCACCCCAGCACCGCCGCCTCGATCTGGGCGAAGGGGCGGGGGCCGTCGGCGAGCACCGCCTGATGGAATGCCGCCAGCGCGAAATGCTTGCCCGCTTTCGCCTTCGCCCGATCGCGCAGGTCGAGCAGGCGGTGCAGCCCCAGCGTGGCGCTCGCCGCTTCGCCCGGCATGGCGGCGATGCGGTCTATCGCGGGGCGTTGCGGCGCGCCGGTCATCGCGGTCATCTCGGCTTCGGCCTGGGCGTAGTTCCAGCGCTGCTGGTGGATGCCGACGTCCACGACCAGCCGGGCCGCGCGCAGCAGTTCGTCGGAAAGCCGGGCGATGTCCGCCCAGGGATCGTGCGCGAAGAGATGCTGCTCGGCCGCCAGCCGCTCGGCATAGCAGCCCCAGCCCTCGGTCGCCGCCGGCCACGCCGCGATCCGCGCCAGCATCGGCCGCGCCGTCGAGGCGATCCGCGCCGTCGAGGCCTGAAGATGCAGGCCGGGAAGCCCCAGGTGGAAAGCGATCGGCGGAACGCCGGGCAGCGGCAGCGCATAGGCCGATCGGTTGTCGAGCCACAGCGCCGCCGGGCGGCCGCCGTCGATCGCGGCGGGCAGGTAGAAGGAGCCCGCCGCCGTCTCCTTGCCGCCGGACGGCAGCGGCTTCAGGTCGAGCGGCTGGGGATCGGCGGCCGGTTTCTCCACCAGCCGGGGCAGAACGCCATGCGCCGCATCCAGGCTGTTTTGCGCGGCGGCAAGCAGGGCGGCATGCCCCGTCTCGTCGTCGCTGACGATGAACTCCGGGTGCGCGGAGAAGGCGGCGGCGATGCGTTCGGCGAGGCTGCCGTTCTTCAGCCCCCGCGCGGCGAGGCGGTGATCGAGGAGGCCGGCCACGCGCTCCGCCTCGGCGCGGCCCAGCGCCTGCGCTTCGGCCGGGCTCATGCTCATATCCCCCGCGCGGGCGAGATTGGCGGCGTGGAGCGCCTCTCCCTGCGGTTGCGCCCAGACGCCCGGCTCGGCGCGGCCGGAGCGGGTGGCGGTCGCCAGCGTGTCGCGCAGGATCGCCATCGCGGGCAGGACATGATCGGCGATGCCGCCCGCCGCTTGGCGGCGCGCCGCGCCGATCCGCGTCGGATCGAGCCCGGCCGCCGCGGCGCGCGCCGCCATCGCCGTCGCCATCGGATGCGCCTCGGTCGCGGGAAGCTCGAGGAAGGCGTCCATCTGGACGAGCGCGGCGCGGCCGGTCGCGACCGGCGGGGCGCAGCCGTTCCCATTGTCCGCCCGCACCCGCTCGGCCGCGCCGAGCAGGGCCTCGCCCCAAGCCTCCAGCTTCGCCGCCCAGGCGTCGAGCGCGGCGGGCGTATCGACCCGCTGCCACAGCCGCATCGCCGTCGGCGTGTCGAGATGCGGCCCGGCATAGGCGCTGACCAGATAGGGGCGGTGGATCGCCGCCAGCGGATCGTTGCGGCCGTAGCGCTGGTCGGCGGTGGCGTGCGCGGCGTCGAGCAGGGCGCGGACCTGCAATGCGCCCTCGCCGCAGCCGGTCGCGGGGATCGCGCCGCGCGCCGCCTCGACCGCGAGCGCCAGCGCCGCCGCGCCGTCCGGCGAGCAATCGTCGCACCGCGCGGCCGCCGCGCCGCCGTTCGCGGCCTCCGGCAGCCCGGCGCGCACCGCCGCTTCGGGCAGCAGGCCGAGGATCGGCGCGTCGGTCGCCTCGACGGCGGCGAGGCCGGGGCAGGGCGGGGGAGCGCCCGGCGCGGGCGTCTGCGCCGCCAGCCGCGCGCCCCCGGCCCCGAACGCGATCCCGCCCGCCAGCACCGCCATCGCCTCGCGCCGCGTCCTCCCCATCAAAGCCCTCCCTCCCTCAAGCCATCGCGAGCCCTCGTGACATCCCGCGCGCGCCACGGCAACATGGCGCGCATGGACATGGAAGGGGGAATGGGGGCGGAAGCCTGGAGCCTGATTCCGGGCGACGCCTCGGGCGTGCTGATCGTCGCCGATCACGCCTCCGCGCGCGTGCCCGCCGATATCGAGCTTGGAGTGGAGGCGGAGGCGCTCACCCGCCATATCGCGGTGGATATCGGCGTCGCCCCGCTCGCGCTGGCGCTGTGCGCGACCACCGGCTGCGCGGCCATCCTCGGCGGCGTCTCGCGCCTGGTGTGCGATTGCAACCGCGAGGAGGACGCGCCCGGCCTGCTGCCGATCGAGAGCGACGGCGTGGCGATCCCCGGCAACCGGCTCGACGCGGAAGGGCGGGAGGGGCGGATCGCGCGCTTCTTCCGGCCCTATCACGCCGCGATCGCCGCGATGATCGAGGCGCGGCGGCCGATCCTGCTCGTCTCGCTCCACAGCTTCACGCCCCGCCTCGCCACCCGGCCGGACGAGGAACGGCCCTGGCAGATCGGCATCCTCTATAACCGCGACGATCGCGCCGCCCGCATCGCGCTGCCGCTGCTCGCCGCCGAAGGCGTGGTGACGGGGGATAATCAGCCCTATTCGGGCCGCCTCCTCAACGCGACCATGAACCGCCACGCCGAGGCGAACGGCATTCCCTATCTCGGCATCGAGGTGCGGCAGGATCTGATCGGGGATGCAGGCGGCGTGGCGCGCTGGGCCGTGAAGCTCGCGCCCGTGATTGGCGCGGTTCGGGACGCGCTGGCGCAATCCGGGCATGACGCGGAGCCGACAGGAGCCTAAGAAGCGGGCATGAATCGCCGCGCGCTCCTGCCGCTTTTCGCTCTGGCTCCGCTGCTCCTCGCCGGTTGCCATCGCGCGTCGCAGGGGAACGGGGCCGGTGAAGCCGATGCGGGGCTGGTGCATATCCCCTGCGCGCTCGGCGGATCGCCGATCTTCCGCACGAGCTGCACCGTCGAGCGCAAGGCCACGGGCGACGGGCTGATGCTCGTCATCCACCATCCCGACGGCGGCTTCCGCCGCCTTCTCGTCACCACCGACGGGCGCGGCGTCGTCACCGCCGACGGGGCGGATGAGGCGCAGGTCTCGGTGGTCGATCCCGGCACGATCGAGGTCGCGGTCGGCGACGATCGTTATCGGCTGCCCGCCACCGTCAAGGGCGGCCCGCTGCCGCGGCGATGAAGGGCCGCGTCATCCTGACCGCCGCCGAGACGAAGGCGGCGGAGGAGGCCGTGTTCGCGCGCGGCGTTTCCGTCGCCGAGCTGATGGAGCGGGCCGGGCGCGCGGTGGCGGATACGGCGTGGGGCCGTTTCGGCCCGCTGCCGGCGCTGGTGCTGTGCGGGCCGGGCAATAACGGCGGGGACGGCTATGTCGTCGCGCGGCGGCTGAAGGAGCGCGGCGTCGCGGTGCGCGTCGCCGCCTCGGGCGATCCGAAAAGCGATGCGGCCAGGGCGGCGCGCGCGGCGTGGGACGGGCCGGTCGAGCCGCTCGCCGAGGCGGAGCCCGCCCCGCTGCTGATCGACGCGCTGTTCGGCACCGGACTCAGCCGCCCGCTCGACGAGGCGATCGCCGCGCCCGCCAGGCGGCTGGCCGGGGCGGCCCGGCGTCGCGTCGCGGTCGATCTGCCGAGCGGGCTCGCGACAGACGACGGCGCGGTGCTGACGGCGCTCCCCGCCGCCGATCTCACCGTGGCGCTGGCCGCGCTCAAGCGCGCGCACCGGCTGATGCCCGGCATGGCGCTGTGCGGCGAGACGGTGGTGGCGGACATCGGCCTCGCGCTGCCGGACGATCCGCAAATCCCCCGCGAGATCGCCCGCCCGCATGTCCCCGCGCCGGGCTTTGAGAGCAACAAATACAAGCGCGGCAAGGTGCTGATCGCGGCCGGCTCGATGCCGGGGGCGAGCCTGCTGTCCGCGCTCGCCGCCCAGCGTTCGGGCGCGGGTTATGTCGAGCTGCTGGGAGACACGCATCAGGGGCCGCCGCACGCGCTGGTCCGCCGCGCGTGGGAGGACAAGGCGCTCACCGACAAGCGCATCAAGGCGCTGGTGATCGGCCCCGGCCTCGGCACGGACGAGGAGTCGCGCCGCCGCCTCGGCCGCGCGCTGGACGCCGGGCGGCCGCTGGTGCTCGACGCCGACGCGCTCAACCTGCTCGCCAAAGAGGGGCTGGACGCGCTTGCGAACCGTGATCCGCTGCCGATCCTCACCCCGCACGAAGGCGAGTTCGAGCGGCTGTTCGGCAAGCTTGAAGGCTCCGCCCT
>DASSTK010000086.1:0-6764 GCA_035707945.1 Sphingomonas sp. | reverse complement strand
GGTGCGCTCTTGTTCTCACGATATTCTGCCCAATATGACGTCATTTCCGCGAAGGCGGGAACCCGTCTCCCGGCCGTTGTTCCAGGGTCGCGTGGGAAGGAGCTGGATCCCCGCTTTCGCGGGGATGACGGAGGAAAGGGCGGGGATGACGGGCAGAGGGGTTCGTAAAAAGTCGCGGGGTCGGAGCCAGGAGTAAGGGCGGACCTTCGCATCGCTGGGCTCCTGCCTTCGCAGGAGCACGGGGGTTCCCGCCGGCTTACTTTCCCATCTTGTCGATCTTGTCCTGAAGACTGGCGAGCTGGGCCTTCAGCGCGGCGATCTCGTTCTTGTCCGCGCTGGCGGAGGGTTTTTCCGGCGCGGCGTCCTTGGGGGTGAAGGCGTCGGCGGCGGCTTCGAACATGGCGAGGTTGCGCTTGGCGATCTCGGCGAAGGGGCCGCCGGAGAAAGCGCCTTCCATCGCCGAGCGGAACTGCGCCTGGTTGCGACGGAACGCCTCCATCGAGGATTCGAGATATTGCGGCACCATCGACTGCATCGAATCGCCGTACAGCGCGATCAACTGGCGCAGGAAGCTGACCGGCAGCAGCGTCTGGCCGTGGCTTTCCTCGTCCATGATGATCTGGGTCAGGACCGAATGGGTGATGTCTTCGTCGGTGCGGGCGTCGACGACCTTGAAATCGCGGCCCTCACGCGTCATCGCGGCGAGATGATCGAGCGTGATGTAGCTTGAGGTTTCGGTGTTGTAGAGCCTGCGGTTGGCGTATTTCTTGATGATGACGGTATCGGATCTGGACCCTGACTTCGCCATGATGCGCCCCTCTGCCCCCCGCTGGTTTCCGCGAATCCGGGCAGGCTAGCATTGAATCCTTCCGCACCGCAACACAGGCCGCGACCGCTGCCGCTTTTCCTGGCGATGCTGCGCAGCGAAACCGCGGCGGCGCCGGAACGCACGGCGGCCGCGCTCGACGGGCTCGCCGCCTATCAGCAGGCCCCCCGCCCCGCTCCGCCGCCGCCGAGGCCGGTCGTGGCGCGCGCCGGGCGGGCGCGGCTGCTCGATTATGGCGAAGGGACAGGCGGGCGGCCGCTGGTGATTGCGCCTTCGCTGATCAACGGGCCGGACATTCTCGATCTGCTGCCGGAGCTTTCCATGCTGCGCTGGCTGGCGCAGCAAAATGTGCGGCCGCTGCTGGTCGACTGGGGCGAGCCGCAGCCCGGAGAGAGCGGGCTTTCGATCGCCGGCCATGTCGAGACGATGCTGCTGCCGCTGCTCGACGCGGCGGGGCGTGACGCGGCGCTGGCGGGCTATTGCCTGGGCGGCACGATGGCGCTGGCGGCGGCGATGCTGCGCCCGCCGAGAAGCCTCGCGCTGATCGCGGCGCCCTGGCGCTTCGCGGGCTTCCCGGCGGACTCGCGCGAGGGGCTGGCCGCGCTGTGGGCCGAGGCGCGTCCGATCGGCGAAAGGCTGGGGCTGCTGCCGCTCGAAGTGTTGCAGACCGCCTTCTGGCGGCTCGATCCGAAGCGCACCGTCGACAAGTTCGTCGCTTTCGGCCGCGCCGAACGGGACGCGGCGGCGACCCGCCGCTTCGTCGCGATCGAGGACTGGGCGAATGGCGGCGCGCCGCTGACGCTGGAGGCGGGGCGCGAGCTGGTGGAGGAGTTGTTCGGCCGTGACGCGACCGGCTCCGGGCGATGGCGCGTCGGCGGGGAGGCGATCGACTCCGCCCGCCTCGCCTGCCCGGTGCTCGACATCGTCTCCACCACCGACCGGATCGTGCCGGCCGCCAGCGCGGCGGGCGTAGGACGACGGCTGACGCTGGCGCAGGGCCATGTCGGCATGGTCGTCGGCGGAAGGGCGCGGGAAAGCCTGTGGCGGCCCTTGGCCGAATGGGTGGCGAACCCCCATATCGGCTGATAAGCGCAATTTCCGGCACGCACGAAAGGAGCCCCGCCCCATGATCGAGGTCGTCATCACCGCCGCCAAGCGCACCCCCGTCGGCAGCTTCATGGGCGCCTTCGCCGGCGTGCCCGCGCACGAACTCGGCCGGGTGGCGATCGTCGCGGCGCTGGAGCAGGCGGGGGTGAAGCCGGAGGACGTCTCCGAGGTCATTCTCGGCCAGGTGCTGACGGCGGGCCAGGGGCAGAACCCGGCGCGGCAGGCCTCGATGGCGGCGGGCTGCCCGAAGGAGGTGCCGGCCTGGGGAATCAATCAGGTGTGCGGCTCCGGCCTGCGCGCGGTCGCGCTCGCGGCTCAGGCGGTGCAGACCGGCGATTCGGCGATCGTGGTGGCGGGCGGGCAGGAGAATATGTCGCTCTCGCCCCACGCGCAGAATCTCCGCGCGGGCGTGAAGATGGGCGATGTCGGCCTGATCGACACCATGATCAAGGACGGGCTCACCGACGTCTTCAACGGCTATCATATGGGAATCACGGCGGAGAATCTGGCCGAGCAATATCAGATCGGACGCGAGCAGCAGGACGCGCTGGCCGTGCGATCGCAGAACCTCGCCGAGAAGGCGCGCGCCGGCGGACGCTTCAAAGACGAGATCGCGCCGGTGACGGTCAAGACCCGCAAGGGCGAGACGGTGGTGGCCGAGGACGAATATATCCGCGCGGGCGTGACGCTGGAGAACGTGTCCGCCGTGCGCCCCGCCTTCAAGAAGGACGGCACGGTGACGGCGGCCAACGCGTCCGGCATCAACGACGGCGCGGCGGCGCTGGTGGTGATGAGTAGGCAGGAGGCGGAGAAGCGCGGCGCGCCGATCCTCGCCACGATCAAAAGCTGGGCGAGCGCGGGCGTCGATCCCTCGATCATGGGGATCGGGCCGGTGCCGGCATCGCGCAAGGCGCTGGAGAAGGCGGGCTGGACGGTCGCCGATCTCGATCTGATCGAGGCCAACGAAGCCTTCGCCGCGCAGGCGCTGTGCGTGGGGCGGGAGCTGGGCTTCGATCCCGACAAGGTGAACGTCAACGGCGGCGCGATCGCGATCGGCCACCCGATCGGCGCGAGCGGCGCGCGGGTGCTGACCACCCTGCTCTACGAAATGCGGAAGCGCGACGCGAAGAAAGGGCTGGCGACGCTCTGCATCGGCGGCGGCATGGGCATCGCCATGTGCGTGGAGCGCGGCTGAGCGGGTCCGCATACGATGGACTGGATCGTTCGCGAAGCCCACGAGACCGATGCGGAACGGCTCGCGCTGATCGGAAGCGCGATTTTCCTCGAAACCTTCGCCGGCATTCTCGACGGCGCGGCGATCGTCGCCCATTGCGGGACAGCGCATGACGCGGCGACTTACCGCGCCAGCTTGCGCGACGGCGCGGCGGCCTGGCTCGGCGAGACGGCGGAGGGGCGGAGCCCGATCGGCTACGCGCTCGCCGCGCCCGCCGCGCTGCCCGGAGCGCAAGCCGGCGATCTGGAGCTCAAGCGCATCTATCTGCTCTCCCGCTTCCACGGCGGCGGGCTCGGCGCGGAGCTGATGCGCCGCGCCGTGGGCTGGGCCATGCGGCGCGGCGCGCGCCGGCTGCTGCTCGGCGTCTATGCCGGCAATGCGCGCGCCATCGCCTTTTATCGCAAGCAGGGTTTCGAGCCGATCGCCGACCGCCGTTTCCGTGTCGGCGACAGGGACTATGACGATGTGGTGCTGGCCCGTCCCCTGAGCTGACGCCACGCCGCGACCAGCGCGACGGCGCGGCGGCCGATGGTCTCCGCATCGTCGCCGGGGGCGGTAAGCGCGCCGCCGACGCCGATCCCGTCCGCGGCCGGGCGGAACAGGCGCGGCCGGGTCGCGCCCCAATCGCGGGGATCATCGCACGCGCTGGCTCATGCGCGGCTCGATAGTCCTACAAATGAGATGGCAAGGATTATGAACACTTTCGTCATGCCAGCGGAAGCTGGCATCTCGTGAGAATAAGCCGAACAGCCAGCCTCACGAGACCCCAGCTTGGCTGGGGTGACGGCGCGTTGATCAGAACGGCAGCTTGAAACCCGGCGGGAGCGGCAGGCCGGCGGTGAGCTTGCCCATTTCCTCGTTGCTGGCCGCATCCGCCTTGGCGCGCGCATCGTTGAAGGCGGCGGCGATCAGATCCTCCAGCATCTGCTTTTCGGACGGCTGCATCAGGCTGTCGTCGATCGCAATGCCCAGCACCCGGCCCTTGGCGGTGCATTTGACCTTGACCAGCCCGCCGCCGGCCGCGCCTTCCACCTCGACCGAATCGAGCGTGGACTGCGCCTTGTTGAGCTGATCCTGCACATTCTGCGCGGCCTTCATCAGTTCATCGAGGTTCATGCTTCACTCCGTTGATTTTCCATGAGCTCGGCGTCGGGGAAGGCGGCGAGCGCCGCCGCCACCACCGGGCTTTCGAGAATGGCCTTGCGCGCGCTCTCGGCCTCCGCGAGCTCGGCCTCGCGCAAGGTGGGCTGGCCCGGCTCCTCGCTCAGCGACACCTTCCAGCCGATCGCAGCGATGTCATCCAAAGCCTTGGCGATATGACCGTCTATCGGCCGGCGCGGATGGATGACGAGCTCGGGCGGGGCGTAGCGAACCAGGCTCGCATAATCATGGAGTTGCTGCGCGAGGTGCGGATGCTTCGCGTCGACCGCCTCCACCAGCGCGGCGAAGCTCTCCGGCGCGCGCGGCGGTGGCGACTCGACCGGAACAGGCGGGGCTCCGGCGGGCGCGGTCGGCAACGCCTCGCCCGATTGCAGGCGGCGGATCAGCTCGCCGGGATCGGGAAGCTGGCCGGCATGGACGACGCGCAGCAGCGCCATCTCGGCCGCCTCCATCGGCATCGCCGTGCCCTCGACCTCGGCCAGCCCCTTGAGCAGCAACTGCCACAGACGATGCAGCGTGGCGTGGCCGAGGCTCGCCGCCCAGCCCTCCGCCGCCTCCCGCTCCTCGGCGGATTGCGCGGGATCGGGCGCGCCGCCCGCCTTGATGCGGGTGACGCCGTGGACGCATTCCAGCAAGCCCCGGAACAGCGAGGCGGGCTCGACGCCGAGCGCATGCTGATCTTCCAGCGCGGCGAGCACGCCCGGCGCGTCGCCGGCCAGCAGCAGGCCGAACAGCCGCCGCACCGCGCCGCGATCGGAAAGGCCGAGCATGTCGCGCACCTGGCGTGCGGAAACGCTCCCCTCCGCGCCGGCATGGGCGATCGCCTGATCGAGGATGGAAAGCCCGTCGCGCGCCGATCCTTCGGCCGCGCGCGCGATCAGCGCCAGCGCCTCGGGCTCGGCCGAAACGCCTTCCGCCTCCACCACATGCGCGAAATGGGCGGCCAGCAGATCGGCCGGGATGCGGCGCAGATCGAAGCGCTGGCAGCGCGACAGCACCGTGATCGGCACCTTGTTCACCTCTGTGGTGGCGAACAGGAACTTCACATGCGCGGGCGGCTCCTCGAGCGTCTTCAGAAGCGCGTTGAACGCGTTCTTGGAGAGCATGTGGACCTCGTCCACGATGTAGATCTTGTAGCGCGCCGAAACGGCGGCGTAGCGCACCGCCTCGATGATCTCGCGCACGTCGTCGACGCCGGTGTGGGAGGCGGCGTCCATCTCCACCACGTCGATATGGCGGCCTTCGGCGATCGCCCGGCAGGGCTCGCATTGCCCGCAGGGATCGATGGTGGGGCCGCCCTGACCGTCCGGCCCGACGCAATTCAGCGCCTTGGCGATCAGCCGCGCGGTCGACGTCTTGCCCACCCCGCGCACGCCGGTGAGCAGGAAGGCGTGCGCCAGCCGATCGCGCCGGATCGCGTTGCCCAGCGTCTGGACCATCGCATCCTGCCCGATCAGCTCCGAAAAGCGCTGCGGACGATATTTGCGCGCGAGCACGCGATAAGGGGCAGGAGATTCGCTCATGATCGGAAGTCTAGCCGCATTGGAGCGGCGGTGGGAGCCGGAACGACCCGCTGCGAAATCGTTACGGCTGCTTCCTTCCGGACCTGACCGGGTTGGCGACGGCACCGTCCGCCCGACTCCCGCGCGGGCATATGGGCGAAGCGGCTGGCGCTGGCAAGAGCCGGGCTATAGGCTTTCGGCCATGACGATCCGCACCGCATCCTGCCCCTGCGACGCGCTCACCGCCTCCTGCGAGGGCGATCCGGTGCGCGTCTCGGTCTGCCACTTCCGTTCCTCTGAGGAGGGGCTGAGCCCTTCGACAAGCTCAGGACAGGCTTGTCGAAGCCCTTTCTCGAAGGGCATGTGCTTCGAGACGCCACTTCGACTTCGCTCAGCGGCTCCTCAGCACGAACGGGTCAGATTGAGCGCTCCGCGCGCTAAGTGAACCGCCCGGCTCATGCGCCTCGACGGGCTCGGCACGAACGGCAGATGTGAGGCTTCAGACGAACTGGCGGCTCTACCGCCCCATCATGTTGCGCGCCGCGCCCGGCATCCGCACCGTCAGCGTGTCGAGCGCGTCGGTCAGCACGATCTGGCAGGCGAGGCGCGAGGTGCGGGTGACGTGGGCGGCGAGATCGAGCAGATCCTCCTCCATCTCGGACGCGGGCGGCAGCCGGTCGAAATCCTCGCGCGCCACGATGACATGGCAGGTGGAGCAGGCCATCTGCCCCTCGCAGGTGCCTTCGAGCGGTTGACCCGCCGCTTGCGCGACATCCAGCAGCCGTTCGCCGGAGGGGGCCTCCACCTCGGCGGACAGGTCTCCCGAGGGATCGAGGAAGCGCACCCTGGTCATGCGGCGGCGGCCCGCTGGCGTTCGGCGGCTTCGCGGATCAGGGTCATCGCCTCGTCGATCTCCTCGGGCGTGGTGTAGCGG
>DASSTK010000085.1:0-12088 GCA_035707945.1 Sphingomonas sp. | reverse complement strand
GGAAACGCCTTGTCCTGTCGCGGAGACGAAATCCTCCGCCGAGGGGATCGCCAGCCCGCGCGCCGCGGCGGCGGTGACGATGGCGTGCGCGAGCGGATGCTCCGAATGGGCCTCCACCGCCGCCGCGAGCCGCAGCAGCTCCTCCTCGGCAATGCCGCCCGCCGGTTCGATCGCGGTCAGCGCGGGCTTGCCCTCGGTCAGCGTGCCGGTCTTGTCGATGACGAGCGTGTCGACCGTCTCGAAGCGCTGGATCGCCTCGGCGTTCTTGACGAGCACGCCCGCGTGCGCGCCGCGCCCGGTGCCGACCATCACCGCCATCGGCGTGGCGAGGCCGAGCGCGCATGGGCAGGCGATGATCAGCACCGCGATCGCGTTCAGCAGAGCATGGCCGAAGCGCGGCTCGGGGCCGGCCAGCATCCAGACGATGAAAGTGGCGATGGCGATGCCGACGACCAGCGGCACGAACCAGCCCGATACGCGATCGGCCACCGCCTGGATCGGCGCGCGGCTGCGCTGCGCCTCGGCGACCATGCGGACGATACGCGCCAGCACCGTGTCCGCACCGACCGCGCGCGCCTCGATCAGCAGACTGCCGGTGGTGTTGACGGTGCCGCCGGTGACGAGATCGTCGGCCTGTTTGACGACCGGCGCGGGCTCGCCGGTCAGCATCGCCTCGTCGACGTGCGAGCGGCCGTCCACCACCACGCCGTCAACCGGGATCGCCTCGCCGGGCCGAACGCGCAGCCGGTCGCCGGCCACGATCTCGCCCAACGGCACTTCCTCCTCGCCGCTGCCGGTGACACGGCGCGCCGTCTTGGGGGCGAGGTCCATCAGCGCGCGGATGGCGCGGCCGGTGGCGGCTCGGGCGCGCAGTTCCAGCACCTGGCCCAGCAGGATCAATGTCACCACCACGCCCGCCGCCTCGTAATAGACGGGCACCATGCCGTGCTGGCGGAAGGAAGGCGGGAACAGCCCCGGCGCGACCGTCGCGACGAGGCTGTAGCCGAACGCCGCGCCGACCCCGATCGAGACCAGCGTGAACATGTTGAGATGCCGCGTCCTGAGCGACATCCAGCCGCGCTCGAAGAAGGGCCAGCCCGCCCACAGCACGATCGGCGCGGCAAGGACGAGCTGCACCCACGGCGACAGCGCCGGCGGCACGATCCGTAGCCCGAACATGTCTGCGCCCATCGAGACGATCAACAGCGGAATGCAGAGCGCGCCCGCCACCCAGACGCGCCGGGTGAAATCGATCAGCTCGGGATTGGGCGCGTCCTCGGCCGAAGGTTCCTCGGGCTCCAGCGCCATGCCGCAGATCGGGCAGGTGCCCGGCCCCTCCTGCCGGATTTCGGGGTGCATCGGGCAGGTCCACATCGCCCCCGGCGTCGCCTTGGGCTCGGGACGCGGCGCGTCGCCGAGATAAGCATCCGGGTTCGCGATGAACTTGGTGCGGCAGCCCGCGCTACAGAAGTGGTAATCCTGCCCCTCATGCTCGGCGTGGTGCGGCGTGGTCGCCGGATCGACCGTCATCCCGCAAACGGGATCGACGGCCTTGGTCTGGGCCGGGGCAGGCCCGTGCCCGCCGCAACAGGCGTGATCCGGATGCTGATGAACGACGTTCGACATGCTCTTCTCCTGCATGCCAAGCGATATAAGGTTTGACATCATGTCAGAGTCAAGGAGCGTTCTTTTCCACCAACGCGGCGATCTCGGCGGGGCGGAGTTCGCGGACGAGCTGGTCCTCGGTGCATTGGGCGGGGGCCTTGTCGGGCCGCCAACGCAGGAAGCGAGCGCCGTGGCGGAAACGGCCGGCGGTGATCTGGTCGTAAAGCACCTCGGCGACGCGTTCAGGCCGCAGCGGGGTCCATTCGGTCGAACGCTCGGTGGCCCAGCGGCTCTGTCCGCCCGGTGCGCGGCCGGTGAAGCCGGGCGGCTCGATCAGGGGCGCAAGCTCCTCGCGTAACGCGCGACGCTCCTCGTCGGAAAAGCCGGATGTGAAGCCGACATGGTTGAGCAGCCCGGCCGCGTCATAGAGGCCGAGCAGCAGCGAACCCACGCCCTCCCCGCCCGCGCTCTCGCGGAAGCCGCCGACCACGCAATCGGCGCTCCGATGCTGCTTGACCTTGAACACCGCCCGCTCGCCGGGTTGGTAAGGCGCGTCGAGCCGCTTGGCGACCACGCCATCGAGCGCGCCGCCGCTCGCCGCCAGCCAATGCCGCGCCTGCGCGATATCCCGAGCGGCGGGGGACAGCAGCAGCGTTGCATTCCCCTCGCGGGCGTGGAAGGCCTCCAGGGCGGCGCGGCGTTCGGCCAGAGGTGCCTCCATCAGCGTGTCGCCCCCGATCCCCGGCAGATCGAACAGCATGAGCTGCGCCGGCGTCTCGCGGGAGAGCCGGTCGATGCGGCTCTGCGCCGGGTGGAGCCGCGCCTGCAATGCGCTGAACGACAGCACGTCGCCGATCGGCAGGACCAGCTCGCCGTCCAGCGTGAAGCGGCGCGCCTTCGTGGCGGCGAGCGCGGCGATCACCTCCGGAAAATAGCGGCCGAGCGGCTTGCCCGCCTTGGACCAGATCTCCGCCGAAGCGCCGTCGCACACCGCGATCGCGCGGAAGCCGTCCCACTTGGGTTCATATTGCCAGCCTTCGCCCTCGGGAAGCTCGGCGACGATCCTCGCTTCCATCGGCGCGAAGGGCGCGGTTTCGGTGGCCATGGGCGGAGAACGAGCCGCGCCCGGCCGGGTTGCCTATTCGTCCGAAGGCGCGGCGGTCTTGGGCGGCAGCGCGAACAGGGTGACGAAGCGCTCGGCGGTGCGCCGGTCGCCCTCCAGACGCAACGTCCCGGCCGCCTCGGCATCGGCGATGGGCCGGCCGCCATAGACGATCGGAACCAGCGTCATCGGATCGGCGGCGAAGATCACGTCCGCTTCCTCCGGATCGCCGCGCGCTATGGCGAGCGCGCCGCCCTCGATCCGGGCGACGAACGTCTCCTCGCCCATCCGGAAGCCGATCGTGGCCGCCCAGTCGCCCGCGCGCGCGGCCGAGAACATGGTGCGGAAGGACATCATGATCGAGGCGGCGGACAAGGGCAGGGTCGGATCGTGCAACGGCGATCGCACCGCCCAGCGGCCAAGCTCCTGAAGCGCCGTCTCGCTCTCATAGCCCCAGGGCGTGAGTTCATAGACCTGCACCGAAGCGGGCGGCGGCAGCTTGCGTTTGCGCGCGATGCCGACGCGCTCGAGGCCCTCCAGCCGCTGGGTCAGCACATTGGCGCTGATGCCGGGCAGGCTGGCGCGCAGCTCGCCGAAGCGGCGCGGCCCGAACATCAGCTCGCGCACCACCAGCAGCGCCCAGCGCTCGCCCAGCAGCTCCATCGCCAGCGCGGTGCCGCAGGCGTCGTCATACCATCGTTTCGTCGTCGCCTTTACTCGTTTGGTCATCTTTTATAACTTCATAGTTGCTTTTCATAACTCAAGAGGGCATCCCATGCAAATCCGATTCGCACAGGGAGGAGAGAACCGATGCCCAGGATGATCTTCGTCAACCTGCCCGTCACCGACGTAGCCCATCCGGCGGAAGGAGATCGAGCATGACGCTCCCCACCATCACCACCTTCGCCTGGGTTCCCGAGTTCGCGCGCGGCTTCGTGCGCGACATCCGCGCCCGCTGGGCGTTCGAGGAGACCGGCCAGGCTTATGACGTAAAGCTGATCCGCGACGCCAAGACGCCCGAGCATCGCCGCTTCCAGCCATTCGGGCAGGTGCCGACCTATTCGGACGGCGAAGTCGAGATTTTCGAATCGGGCGCGATCGCGCTGCGCATCGCCGAGCGTGGTGCGGGGCTGCTTCCCGCCGATCCCGCCGCGCGCATCCGGGCGATCCAGTGGCTGATCGCCGCGCTCAACTCGATCGAGCCGTGGGTGATGCAGCTCGTGGTGGTCAATGTTTTCGAGGCCGACAAGCCCTGGTCGGCGATGCGCCGCGACACGGTGATCGCCGATCTGAAAACCCGCCTCGCCGACCTCTCGGCCGCGCTCGGCGACAAGACGTGGCTCGACGGAGAGAGCTTCACCGTGGGCGATCTGATGATGGTTTCGGTGCTGGGCGGCCTGCGCAACACCGACATGCTCGCGGGCTATCCCAACCTCGCCGCCTATGTCGCGCGCGGAGAGGCGCGGCCCGCGCACGTCAAGGCGATGGCCGATCATCTCGCCGTCTATGAAGATCAGGCGGCGGCCTGACACATCACATAAGGGAGAGGAGCAATGACCTATATCCAGGGCTTTGTCGTCCCCGTGCGGCACGACAGGAAACAAGCCTATCACGACGCGGCGGCCAAGGCCGCGCCCATCCTGAAGGACTATGGCGCGCTCAGGATCGTCGAATGCTGGGGCGAGGACGTGCCCGACGGCAAAGTGACGGACTTTCGCCGCGCCGTGCAGGCGGGCGAGGGCGAGAATGTCGTCTTTTCCTGGATCGTCTGGCCCGATCGCGTGACCTGCGACGCCGCCGCGCAGAAGATGCAGGCCGACGAGCGGTTCGAGGCGATGGGCGCCATGCCGTTCGACGGCAAGCGCATGATCTTCGGCGGTTTCGCACCGATCTTCGATACGGAGGACTGAGCCATGCCCAACCCGCACGGAACCCCGATCTGGTACGAACTGATGACCGCCGATCCGAATGCGGCCAAGGTCTTTTACGACAAGGCGGTCGGCTGGACGATCGCCGCCGAGCCCGCGATGCCGGGCATGGATTACCGCATGATCGCCACATCCGACGGCGATCATGTCGGCGGCGTGATGCGTCTCACGGAAGACATGCTGAAGGGCGGCGCGAAGCCCGGCTGGTTCTTCTATATCGGCGTCGATGACGTCGATGCGACCGTCGCCAGGGCCGAGGCCGCCGGCGCGAGCGTGGCGATGCCCGCCTGGACGATCGAGGGCATCGGCCGGATGGCGCTGCTCCGCGATCCGCAGGGCATCCCCTTCTACGTCATGCGCGGCGCGAGCGAGGAGAGCAGCACCGCCTTCGAGCGAGCGGGTCTCGGCAAATGCAACTGGAACGAGCTCAGCACCGAGGACCAGCAGGGCGCGCTCGATTTCTACGGCAAGCTGTTCGGTTGGGAGTATCCCGAGAAGATGCCGATGGGGCCGATGGGCGATTATGTGTTCATCGACGTCGCCGGGCAGCGGATCGGCGCGATCATGCAGCGGCCCAAGGACAGCCCGCCCGCCAACTGGCGCTTTTATTTCCGCAGCCCGGACGTCGAAGCGGCGGCCGACAAGGTGAAGCAGGGCGGCGGCGTGGTGCTCGCGGGCCCACATGAGGTGCCTGGTGGCGACCGCATCATCGTCATCAACGATCCCGAGGGCGCGAGTGTCGGGATCGTCGGCCCCGGTCAGTTAGGAGAAGCGCAATGAGCAAGATGATCACCTGTTTGTGGTTCGATCACGGCGAGGCGCGCAAGGCGGCGGAGTTCTACGCCGGCGTCTTTCCCGATAGCCATGTCGGCCCTGCGCATGCCGCCGCCACAGATTTCCCCGGCGGCAAACAGGGAACCGAACTGACCGTCGATTTCACCGTGCTCGGCCGAACATTCGTCGGCCTGAACGGCGGTCCCAATTTCAAGCCCACCGAGGCGGTCAGCTTCATGGTGCTGACCGAGGATCAGGAAGAGACCGACCGCTCTTGGAACGCGATCGTCGGCAATGGCGGGCCGGAAAGCATGTGCGGCTGGTGCAAGGATCGCTGGGGCTTTTCCTGGCAGATCACCCCGCGCGCGTTGCTCGCGGCGACCACCGACCCCGACAAGGCGGCGGCCAAGCGCGCGATGGAAGCGATGATGACGATGCGCAAGATCGACATCGCCGAGATCGAGGCTGCGCGCCGCGGTTGACCGTTCCCCCGCGAAGGCGGGGGTCCAGGATCTCGAGCAATACCGTGTGTGACTCTGGGCTCCCGCCTCTGCGGGAGCACGAGAAAGGAAACCAATGCGCAGGATCATCGGCAGCGTGTTCCAGTCGCTCGACGGCGTGATGCAGGCGCCGGGCGGACCGCGCGAGGACTGGACCGGCGGCTTCGACTATGGCGGCTGGCTGTGGCCGCTCGCCGACGACACGACCGACGCGGCGATCGGGGAGCTGTTCGGCCGGCCATACGACCTGCTGCTCGGGCGCAAGACCTACGAGATTTTCGCCGCCTACTGGCCCTATGCCGACGCCGACAATCCGATCGCCAAGGGCTTCAACGCGTGCCGCAAATACGTGCTGACCCGCGGCGGCGATCCGCTCGAATGGGAGAACAGCCATCGGCTCGCCGATATCGAGGCGGTCGCCGAGCTCAAGGCCGGCGACGGCCCCGATCTCATCATCCAGGGCAGCAGCACGCTCTATCCGGCGCTGCTCGCCGAAGGCCTGCTCGACCGGCTGACGACGCTGACCTATCCGGTCGTGCTCGGCAACGGCAAACGGTTGTTCGGCGAGGGAACGCCGCCGCGCGCCCTCGAACTCGTCGGGCACGTCGTTTCCCCCAAGGGGGCGATCATTGCGCATTACGAGCCGCGCGGCGCCGTCGATACGGGCAGCTTCGCCGAAGTGGAACCGAGCGAACGCGAACAGGCGCGCCAGCAACGCATGAAACGAGAAGGATAACACGCACAATGTCTCTGCAACTCTTCGCCCATCCGTTTTCGTCCTATTGCTGGAAGGTGCTGATCGCGCTGTGGGAGAACGACATTGCGTTCACCTATCGCCCGCTCGGCGCCGATCATCCCGAGAACGAGGCCGAATGGACGCGGCGCTGGCCGCTCAGAAAGATGCCCGTGCTGCTCGACGGCGAGCAGGTGGTGGTCGAAACCAGCGTCATCATCGAACATCTTCAGGCGTTCCATCCCGGCCCGGTGCGGCTGATCCCCGACGATCCCGCCGCCGCGATCGAGGTTCGGATGCTCGACCGCATTTCGGACGACTATGTGATGACGCCGATGATAAAGCTCGTCTTCGACGCGATGCGCCCCGAAGGCGAGAAAGACCCGGCGGGCGTCGCCGATGCCGAAAAGACGCTCGATGCGATCTATCCGTGGCTCGACGCGCGGCTGGCGGGACGCGAGTGGATGGCGGGGGCGGAGTTCAGCCTCGCCGATTGCGCCGCCGCGCCGGCGCTGTTCTACGCCGATTGGGCGCGCCCGATCCCGGAGAGCTGCGTCAATCTCACCGCCTATCGCTCCCGCGCCAACGCCCGCCCGACGATCGCCCGCGCGATCGACGAAGCGCGGCCCTATCGCAAGTTCTTTCCTCTCGGCGCGCCGGATCGCGATTGAGAGACCTGCTAACCGGCTCCTAGCGCCTCCGCCAGCGCGGCGGCCAGGCTTTCGAGGGTGTAGGGTTTGGCGAGCAGCCTGATGCCCTCCTCGCCGGCGGCGGCGGCGGCGGTGCTGTAGCCGGTCATCAGCAGAATCGGCATATCGGGCCTGCGCCGCCGGAGCTCGCGAGCGAGATCAAGGCCGCCCATATCCCCCGGCATCACCATGTCGGATAGCAGCAGATCGAAGCGCTCCCCTCGCTCGATCGCGGCCAGCGCTTCGGCCGCGGAGGCGGCGCGGAGATATTCGTAACCCAGTTCATGCAGCATCTCGCCTACGAAATCGGCGACATGATCGTCATCCTCCGCCATCAGCACGCGGCAACGGCGCGGCGTCTTCCCGGCCCCGCATACCGGCTCGGGAACGGCCGTGCGCGGCGGCTCGGCGAGGCTGCGCGGCAGCAGCAGCGTCACCGTCGCGCCCTCGCCCGCCTCGCTCTCGATCGTCACGCTGCCGCCGGACGAGCGGGCGAAACCGTAAACCTGGCTCAGCCCCAGCCCGGTCCCCTTGCCGACGCCCTTGGTGGTGAAAAAGGGCTCGAACACCTTCTCGATCAGCTCGGGCGCGAGCCCTACGCCGGTGTCGCTGACGGCGAGGCCCACCATGTCCGCGCCGCCCTCCTCGTCGCCGGGCCGATTGGCGGCGGCGATGCGGATGGCACCGCCGTCGGGCATCGCGTCGCGCGCGTTGACCGCGATGTTGAGCAGCGCGACATCGAATTGAGAGGGATCGACCTCCACCGGCCATAGCCCTTCCGGCAGGGCGAGATCGACGGCGATATCCTCGCGCAAGGAGCGCTCCAGCAGATCGTGGAGGCCCCGGATATGCCGGGCGAGATCGATCGGCTCGGGCTTGAGCGGAGATCTGCGGGCGAAGGTGAGCAGTTGCTGGGTGAGCTTGGCCCCGCGATCGAGCGCCTCGCGGATGCCCGTCTTGAGCCGCTCGCGCCGCGCCGGGTCTTTCGTGCGATCCAGCAGCTCCACGCCGCTCGATGCCACCATCAGCAGATTGTTGAAATCATGCGCCACGCCGCCGGTGAGCTGGCCCATCGCCTCCATCTTCTGCGCCTGACGGAGCGCGTCCTCGGCCTGGCGGCGGCCTTCCGTCTCCTCGCGCAGCCGCCGGTGCGCCTCTGCGATCGAGGCGTAGGACGCGCCCAGCACCACGATCAGCAGCGAAGCCATGACGAGGATGATGGCGATGCCGACATAGCGCAGCACGCGCCGCGTCCACGGTTCCAGCGCGGCGCGCAGATAGACCGAGCCGAGCAGGGTTCCGTTCTGCGCGACCGGGGCGGTGACGATCAGATCGCCTCCCGCGAAGGCGGGCGGGGAGATGGTGATCGCGCTCGGCAGCGGCCCGCCGTCGTGCACGAAACCGGCGCGGAGCCGCCCGTCCATGCCGTAGGCCCCCACCGCCTCGACCTCCGGATTGACCTTCATCGCGCCGATATATTCCTGCATCGTGCTCACATCGTCGAAGGCGAGCGGCGCGGCGACGCTGCCGGCGAGGATGCGGGTCTGCACGGTGACGGCGCCCACCTTCTCGGCGCGGGCGATATGCTCGTTGTGCAGCGCGAGCAGCAGACTGGCGACGAGCAGCCCGATCGCGATCGCGATCGAAAGGCGCGGCGTGGCGGCCAGTCTTCCGGCCCATCGGCGAAGGTGGAAGCGCGGCTCCATGCTAACGCTCCACCTTCAGGGCGAGCCCCAGCAGCTTGGAGCTGATCTGGAGCCCGCTCGCCTGGGCGGCGGCGGCGTCGATCGCGAAACGCACCCGGCCGCCCTGCATCACGAATCGGATCATGCCGCCGTTCACGCCGTGGCTGCTGTCGGTGACGGTGAGCACCGGCGCGCCGGAAGCCGCCTTGAGGATATCCGCGGCGCTCTGTCCCGCCGGCTTGCCGACGAACAGGATCTGGCAGGCGGAAACGCCGTCCGCATCGGCGGTCGCCATATGGACGATCGCGATCGGATGGCCCTGCACCTGCTGGCCGCGCGCCACCTCGGTGAGCACGCCGTCGAACGGATTCTCGCCCGCCACGCAGATACGGAAGGGACTGTCCGGCTTGGGGAAGCTGCCTCCGGGCCATTCGACGAAGGGCGCGAACTTCGTGAGATAGCTGGCCTTCACCGCCCATTCGAGAGAGGCCTGCACCGCCTCCGCCGCCGTGCCGATCAGCGACAGGGTGATGAGCAGCAGCGCGGCGCGCAACCGCCTGGCGCGCATGCTCAGAAGCGCCATTTCACCCCCGCCAGCACCTCGCGCGGGATCATGTCGCTCGCGGGATATTCGAGGTGGCGCGCGTGGAGCAGGTTGAAGCCCGAAACCGAAAGCTCGATGCCGGGGGAGATCGTCCAGCCGAGCCGGGCGTTGAGCTCGGCGTAAGCGGGCACATGCGGAGCGGGCAGCGCCCCGATCGCGCGGAAATCCGCGCCGAGGGTAAGGCCGCGCCCGAGATTCATCGAGGAGCGCAGGAAGAATTGATGGCCCGGATCGTCGCCGAGTTGCTCCGTGCCGAGCACCTCGATTGATCCCGGCGCGAAATGGAAATGCTTGCTCAGCAGGTTCACCCCCGCCGAAAGCGTCCACCAGTTCGCAGGCCGCCAATCGCCCCAGGCCTCCAGCCCGTAGCTGTGGCCCTTGAGCTTGTTGCCCCAGTATATCGGGAAGAAGGTGACGGGCGTGATCTCGACGCTACGAAGATCGTCATAGAGGTTGTAATAGCCCGAAACCGAGAAGGAGACGCGCCGCCCCGGCTGAAGCCGTGCGCCGAGTTCATAGGCGGTGAGCTTCTCGGTGCGGAAATCGGGCGAGCCGTGGAGCAGGACGGTATCGCCGGCCTTCTCCACCACATCCTCGTCGAACGGCGTGGGCGAGCGCACCGCGCGCGAAACCGCGCCCCAGAACAGGGTGGTGTCGTTCACTTTCCAGGAAAGCCGCGCGTCGGGCAGCAAGCTCACTCCGGCGTAAGGATCATCCTCCAGCTTGACGCCCGCGGTGAGCGTGAGCCTGCCCGTGATCGGCAGGCTGTCCTGCGCGAAGATGTTGCCGAGCAGCAAGGTGCGGCGCGGCGGGACGAAGCCGATCGAAGCGTTGCCGACGATATTGTAATGGCTGGCGCGCACGCCGCCGCCCCACACCAGCGTATTGCCGCCGCCGAGCGGCAGGCTGTGCTGGAGATCAAGATCATAGGTGTCGACGGCGAAGTGGCCGCCCTGATGATCCGTCGCCCGCGCCGCCCGATCATAATAGGCCTGCACCTGGAGCGAGGCTCCGTCAGCGGCGGTGCGGTTCCAGCGGGCGAGCAGGTTGCGGCCGGAAATATGATCGTCCGCTCCGCCCGGATGCGCCTCGGTTCCGCCATAAGCGTCGCCCTGCAGGGTGAAGGCGTCGCGGGCGTTGGGCGTCCAGTCGACACGGAAGCCGCCCTGGATGCGCGACCAGCCGTCATGCGCGGGCGCGCCGGAGGGATCATGCGTCTGATCCTCGTCGATGCCGCGCACATAGAGACGATAGTTCAGATCGTCGCCCGCCGCCCCGCCGTAGCGCGCGCTCGCGGTCCGCTCGAAGCCGCCCGCCTGGATGTTGACGAACGCGCCCTGCGTCTCGCCCGCCTTGCGCGTGATGATGTTGATGACGCCGTTGACCGCGTTCGCGCCCCACAGGGTCGCGCCCGGCCCGGAGATGACCTCGATCCGGTCGATATCCTCGGGCAGCACGTCCTGCATGTCCCAATAGACGCCCGAATAGAGCGGCGTATAGACGCTGCGCCCGTCGATCAGCACCAGCAGCTTGTTGGAGAAGTTCTGCGCCATAGAGCTGCCGTTGAGGCCGCGCGCGGTGATGACGTAGTTGCTCGCGCTGGTCCGCATCACCTCGAGATTGGGGGCGAGGCGGAGGATCTCGGGCAGGGTCGTCGCGCCCGATCGCTCGATATCGTCATGGGTGATGACGTAGATGGCGGCGGGCGCGTCGCTCAGCGGCTGGCTGGTCTTGCTGACGGAGGATACGTCGATCGCCGCGAGCTGGCTGATCGACATGGTGCGCAGATCCTCGATGGACTGCGCATGCGCCGTGCCGCCGCACGCCAGCCATCCCAAGCCGGCCGCCCCAGCGACATATCGCCAGCCCCTTACGCCTCCCACGCCTTCTCCCCCTGTATCGATCCGAAAACCTATGCGGCGCGATCCGGTTCCGGCGCGTCTCCATCCGGCAGTTTTCGCCTGAAATAGCGGCTTATGCGTTAAGGGCGCTTAACCTTGATCGTAAATGTCCGCAGCCGCTCGATCGTCGCCGCCGCGGCCGCCGGCGCGCGGACCTTGGCGCCGTTGATGTAGAACAGGAAAACATCGCGCGGGGTGGAATCGCTCGGCTCGTCGGGGGCGGCGGCCGGGAAGGCGCCCCCCGTCTCCCCGCGCGCCCAGTGTTTCGCCTCGGCCGCCCAGCGATCGATCTCCGCGGCGGAATAGCCGGTCGGCTCCTCCTCGCGCGCATTCATCAGCCGGGCGTAGCGGACCGGCCCGCACACATCCCCGATCGCGGGAAAATCCGGGCAGTCGGTATGCACGACCGAAACCCCCGCGCCTCTCGCCAGCGCGATGAAGGCCGGATCGCGAAAGCTCTCATGCCGCACATCGAGGACGTGGACGAGCGGCAGCCCGTCGCGCGAGGAGGGCAGCAACGCGAGGAAGGCGCCGAGATCGTCGGGATCGAAGCGCTTGGTCGGCGGG
>DASSTK010000084.1:0-10873 GCA_035707945.1 Sphingomonas sp. | reverse complement strand
CTCTTAACTGTCCGTTCGCATGAAGATATTGCGGCGCTAAAGCAGCGCGCTCTGTCTAGCTCGGGGATCGTCCTGGACAGCGTCGGCATTGTTGGAGGTAAATCACTGTGCTTCGGGACAGATGAAGGACAGCAGTTGGGTGAAATCCCCCTCGCCGATCTGCGCCGCGCGCATGAGGGGTTCTTTCCGGCGCTGATGGGCGCGGACGCGGTGCTGGCCTGATCTATCCTCCCCGGAACGGGGAGGGGGACCGCTCGCGAAGCGAGTGATGGAGGGGGGCTCGCCACAGGCGTTTCGCCCGGCTTCGAGCCCCTTCGTCCCGCGCCGCCTCCCCGTGCCGGGGAGGGTTTGCTCACAGAATATAGCGGCTGAGATCGGTGTTCTTCGCCACGTCCGAAAGCTGCGATTCCACATAGGCCGCATCGACCGTGAGCGATTGCCCGGAGCGGTCCTCGGCGTCGAAGCTCACCTCCTCCAGCAGCTTCTCCATCACCGTCTGGAGCCGTCGCGCGCCGATATTCTCGACGCTCTCGTTCACCTGCGCGGCGATGCGGGCGATGGCGCGGATGCCCTCGTCGGTGAAGCCGATCGTCACGCCTTCGGTGCCGATCAGCGCGCGATACTGCTCGGTCAGGCTGGCGCGCGTGTCGGTGAGGATGGCGACGAAATCCTCCTCGGTCAGCGCCTTCAGCTCCACCCGTATCGGCAAGCGGCCCTGAAGCTCGGGCAGCAGATCGGCAGGCTTGGCGACATGGAAGGCGCCGGACGCGATGAACAGCACATGATCCGTCTTCATCGGCCCGTATTTGGTGGCGACGGTGGTGCCCTCGATCAGCGGCAGCAGATCGCGCTGCACGCCCTCGCGGCTGACGGAGCCGCCGCGCACGTCCGAAACGGCAATCTTGTCGATCTCGTCGAGGAAGACGATGCCGTTAGCCTCCGCGTCGGCGAGCGCGGCGCGGTTGAGATCGTCGGTGTCGAGCCGCCTGTCGCTCTCCTCCTCCACCAGCTTGGCCCAGGCGGCGCGGACCTGGAGCTTGCGCCGCTTCAGCGGCTTGCCCTGGCCGAACGCCTTGCCCATCATCTCGGAGAGGTTGATCATGCCGACCTGCCCGCCCATGCCGGGAATCTCGAACGGCGTCTGCGGCGTATCCTCCACCTCGATATCGACTTCCTTGTCGTCGAGCTGGCCGTCCCTGAAACGCTGGGCGAAGGCGATGCGGGTCGCCTCCGAGGCGTCCTTGCCGACCAGCGCGTCGAGCAGACGGGCGAGCGCGGCCTCCTCCGCCTTGTCCTTGACGGCGGCGCGACGACGCTCGCGCTCCAGTCGGATCGCCTCCTCGACGAGATCGCGGGCGATCTGCTCCACGTCGCGGCCGACATAGCCGACCTCGGTGAACTTGGTCGCCTCCACCTTCACGAAGGGGGCGTCGGCGAGCTTGGCCAGCCGGCGGCTGATCTCCGTCTTGCCGCAGCCGGTGGGGCCGATCATCAGGATGTTCTTCGGCGAAACCTCGTCGCGCAGTTCGGGCGCGAGGCGCTGCCGCCGCCAGCGATTGCGCATCGCCACCGCCACCGCGCGCTTGGCCTCGCGCTGGCCGATGATATGCTCGTCGAGCGCCTTGACGATGGCTTTGGGGGTAAGGGCGTCGTTCATTTTATCCTTCGTCGCTCCTGCGCAGGCAGGAGCCTATCTCGTGGCAAGCGAAACGTGAGAGGTGGAGATGGGCCCCTGCTTGCGCAGGGGTGACGATCATGTGCTTGAATCCAGCACCTCCACCGTCAGCCGATCATTGGTGAAGACGCAGACTTCCGCCGCGATGGCCATCGCCTTGCGGCAGATCGTCTCGGCGTCCCCCTCGTAATCGGCGAGCGCGCGGGCGGCCGAGAGGGCGTAGTTGCCGCCCGATCCGATCGCGGCGATGCCGTTCTCGGGCTCCAGCACGTCGCCATTGCCCGTGAGGATCAGCGTCACATCCTTGTCGGCGACGATCATCAGCGCCTCCAGGTTGCGCAGATATTTGTCGGTCCGCCAGTCCTTCGCCAGCTCCACCGCCGCGCGCAGGAGCTGGCCGGAATGGCGCTCCAGCTTGGCTTCCAGCCGCTCGAACAGGGTGAAGGCATCGGCGGTGGCGCCCGCGAAGCCTCCGATCACCGAACCGTCGCCCAGCCGCCGCACCTTCCTGGCGTTGGGCTTCATCACCGTATTGCCCATGCTGACCTGACCGTCGCCGGCGATCACCACCTTGCCGCCGCGCCGCACCGAAAGGATCGTGGTGCCGTGCCAGCCGATCTTGTCTTCGCTCATTCCCGTCCCGCTCATGATTGCGCCCCCGGATATGTGGGGGAGCGGGCCTCGCTACAATACCCATGAGCCCCGCGGCGGCGGACAGGAGCGGTTACGCCGCGATGTCGTAGGGCTGGATTTCGCCGGAGAGATAGAGGCTGCGCGCCTTGGCTCGGCTGAGCTTGCCCGAGCTGGTGCGGGGCAGCGTGCGCGGCGGCACCAGCTCGACGACGCAGTTCATGCCGGTGATCGAACGCACCTTCTCGCGGATCAGCTCGCGCAGGCGGGCGCGTTCGGCCTGATCGGAGGTGCGGCACTGGACGAGCACCGCCGGCGTCTCCTCCCCGCCCGGCGTGGTGATGGCGAAGGCGGCGATGTCGCCCGCCTTGAAGCCGGGAAGCTGCTCCACCGCCCACTCGATATCCTGCGGCCAATGGTTGCGGCCGTTGATGATGATCATGTCCTTGGCGCGGCCGACGATGTAGATGTAGCCGTCCGACAGATAGCCCATGTCGCCGGTGTCGAGCCAGCCGTCCTTGAGGCAGGCGGCGGTGGCGGGCTCGTCGCGGAAATAGCCGGTCATGAGCGAGGTGCCGGCGCACCACACCTTGCCGATCGCCTTTTCCGGCAGAGGATTGCCGTCCTCGTCGCGGATCTCGATGCGCATGCCGCGCACCGCCTTGCCGCAGTTGACGATGGCGCGATAGCGTTGCGGCCGGTGGGCGTGGACATCGCCGCCCGAAAGCTGCGTCTCCTCGACCAGCTCGACGACGATGCCCTCCCCCGGCGGCATGATCGAGACGGCGAGCGTCGCTTCGGCGAGGCCGTAGCTCGGCGTGAAGGCGGCGGCGTCGAAACCGGCGGGGGCGAAGGCGTCGACGAAGGCCTGCATCACGTCCGGCCGGATCATGTCCGCGCCGTTGCCGGCGAGCCGCCAGCGGGAGAGATCGAAGCGCCCCGCGACATCGGACTGCGAACCGATCCGGCGCGCGCAGATGTCGTAGCCGAAGGTCGGCGAGTAGCTGAGCGTCGCGCCCTTGTTGCGGCTGATGAGATCGAGCCAGGCGAGCGGACGGCGCGCGAAATCCTCGGTCTTGAGATAGTCGGTCGAGACCTGGTTGGCGACCGGCGAAAGGAAGCAGCCGACCAGCCCCATGTCGTGATACCAGGGCAGCCAGGAGACGCAGCGATCGCCTTCGCGCAGGTGCATGCCGTGGCTGTGCGCGGCGAGGTTGTCGAGCAGCGCGCGGTGGGTGATGGCGACGCCGTGGGGAAAGCGGGTCGATCCGCTCGAATATTGCAGATAGGCGATATCGTCGGGCGATGCGGAGGGAAACGGCGCATCCGGAGCCTCGCGCTCGGCGAAATCCTCGTACGCGACGCCTTCGATCCCGGCGGCGGCGGCGGCGGCATGGGCCATTCCGGCGAGCTCTTGCGGATAGAGCAGCATGCGGGGATCGGCGCTGTTCAACTGCACGGAAAGCTGATCGATATAGGAATCGCGGCCGCCGAAGCTGGTCGGCAGCGGCAGCGGCACCGGCCAGGCGCCGGCATAGATCGCGCCGAAGAACAGGCCGGCGAAATCCGCTCCCGTTTCGGCGACCAGAGCGATGCGGTCGCCGGGCGCGACGCCGGCGGCGATCAGGCGGCGGGCATGGACCAGCGCATCCGCGCGCAGCTCGGCGAAGCGATAGGCGCGCACCAGCGCGCCGCGCGCGTCGTGAAAGTTCAGCCCGCGCTCGCCGCCCGCGGCGTAATCCAGCGCCTCGCCCAGCGTCGCGAAATCGGCGAGGCGGCGGGGAAGGCCGTCGTCGGTCGCGGTGGGCTCGATAGCGGCAGCCGAAAAGCCCGTGAGGGCGCGAGAAACGAGGCTGGCAGTGCTGTCAACGTCGTGGCGCACCGACGGCGTCTCCTCCAAAATCCGTGCCCGAGGTGATAGCCGCCCCGGCGCGATGATCCAACCTGTATCGTTACAGCGCGATCGGCGTTCAAAATCCGGCTCTACTGTGGCACAAACATGGCGCGTGACCAGCCGCCCCCGTCCTCCGCTCGACCCAGCCGATCTGGAGCGCTTCGCGCTCCGCTATGTCGGGCGTTACGCCGTCAGCCGGGCCGGGCTGGCGCGCTATCTGGCGCGGAAGATCGCCGAGCGCGGCTGGGCGGGCGAGGCCGCGCCGCCGATCGAGGCTCTCGTCCGTCGCTTCGCCGAACTGGGCTATGTCGACGATCGCGCGCTCGCGGAGGCGCGGGGCCGGTCGCTCGCCCGCAAGGGCTATGGCGAACGGCGGCTGACACAGGCGCTCGATGCGCTCGGCATAGAACCGCCCGATGCGCGAGCCGCCCGCGCGCAGGCCCGCGAGGCGGCCTGGGAGACGGCGCTGCGTTTCGCCGAACGCCGCCGGATCGGCCCCTTTGCTTCGGATAGGCCCGATCCCGCCGCGCACCGCCGCGCCTTCGCCGCGATGGTCCGCGCCGGCCATGCGATCGACGATATCAAGCAAATTCTCGCCTGCTCGCCCGGAGATGTCCCAATCCGGGAAAATTGAGCCGAAGCGGAATGGCGGCGAATCGAGATTCCCGTCGATTCGCGGCATAATCATGCTAGGATCGGCCGCAGGGGGAGTTCGTTGCCATGCAGACCGGCGCTGTCGCGTTCGATAGTGGTTTATCCTTTTCCGGCGCCGACGTCCCCGTGGCGGCGGAAGGGGGCGCGCGGCCGATGGTGAGGGATCCGGAAGGCGCGGAGGAGATCCAGGTTTCCGGCGCGATCAAATGGTTCGATGCGACTCGCGGCTTCGGCTTCCTGGTCGGAGATTCCGGCGAAGGCGACGTGCTCGTCCATTTCTCCGTGCTGCGTCCGCACGGGCGGCGCAGCCTGCCCGAAGGCGCGAGCGCGACCTGCGTGGCGGTGCGCCGCGATCGGGGCCTGCAGGCGCGCGAGGTGCTGCGCATCGATCTCTCCACCGCCACCGGCCCCGATCTCGAAGGGGCGGCCCGGCGGGCGGCCACCCATGTCGATCCGGTGCCGCTGATCGATCAGGCGGGCGATGCCGAGCCTGTCCGCGTCAAATGGTTCAACCGCCTCAAGGGCTACGGCTTTCTGGTCCGCGATGGCGAGGATGTGGACATCTTCGTCCATATGGAGACGGTGCGCCGCGCCGGGCTCGCCGATCTCATTCCCGAGCAGCCCCTCCTCGCCCGCATCGCCGCCGGCCCCAAGGGGCCGCTCGCCGTGGTGCTGCAAACCGGGGACTTCTGAGCCGTCCCCCCTGCTTCACGGCGCTCGGCCGGCCTGGCGCCCATCTCCATTTAATCGCCATTCCGCGCCGGCGCGCTTGCCGCCGTCGGGCCGTCACGCTAAGCGCGGGCGCATGGGCGTCATCAGCAATATCTTCACCTGGTGGAACGGCGCGACCTTCGGCACCTGGCTCTTCACCAAGCGCAAGGGCCACAAGGTGGGCGAGGATCCGTTCGGCAACGTCTATTATGAAGGCGGGACGGACGTGCACGGCCGCCCGCGCCGCTGGGTGATGTATGCGGGCTCCAACGATTCGAGCCGGGTGCCGCCCGAGTGGCACGGCTGGCTGCACAACACGTTCGAGCAGACGCCCGACAAGGCGCTGCCGCCGCCGCGCCCCTGGCAGGCTCCGCCGAAACCCAACATGACCGGCACGCATGACGCCTATCGCCCCGCCGGCGCGCTGGAGGCGGGCGGCAAACGCGCCGCCGCGACCGGCGATTACGAGGCCTGGAGCCCCAACTGAGCCATGAGAAGCGTGCTCAAGGAGCATGGCGCGGAAGCGTTGATCGGCCTGCTGGTGGTGATCCTCGCCATCTGGTTCGTCATCTTCGCATGGCATCGCACCGGCGGCGGAAGCCGGGCGGACGCGATCCATGTCATGGCGCTTTTCCCGAACGCCACCGGCGTCAATGTCGGCACCGACGTGCGCGTCGCCGGGCTCAAGATCGGGCAGGTCAGCGCGCAGAGGCTCGATCCCAAGACCTATGAGGCCGAGGTGACGCTGGCGCTCAATCCCAACGTCAAGCTTCCCGCCGATAGCGCCGCCGCGATCACTTCCGAAGGCATACTCGGCGGCAGCTACATCGCCATGATACCCGGCGGCGACTCGACCCCGCTCAAGAACGGCGACACCATCGTCGACACGCAGGGCTCGGTCGATCTGATGGGCATGATCGGGCAGTTCGTGAATCATTCGGGCGGCGGAGCGGGCGGATCGGGCGGCTCCGGAACGACGGGCTCGCCCGGCTCCGCCTCTCCGCCGACGCCGTGAAGCGCGCCGCAACAGCCGCCGCGGCGGTGATCGGCGTCGCGGCGCTGGGCGGCGGCGTGTTCGCCTGGCAGGCGGGCGCGTTCCAGGAGCCGACCCCGGCCGAGAAGCCGGCGCTGCCGCTGGGCAATGGTTCGGAAGGCCAGTCCGACGCTGCTCCCGCGCCGGGCGCTCCCCCCGCCGCGTCGAGCAACGGCGCGATCAGCCGTCAGGAAACGCCGATGGCGCAGCGCGTCGCAGTGCTGGGGCTGCTCAACAAGCGCAACGGCCATATGCGCGATCTGACCATGAAGCCGGGCCAGGCGGTCCGCGTCGGAGACGTGGTGGTGCGCCTGCGCGCCTGCGAGAAAACCGCGCCATGGGAGCCGGAGCAGCTCACCGGGGCCTTCGTCCAGCTTGACGTGCGCCAGCCCGATAAGGGCTGGAAGCGTGTCTTCTCGGGCTGGCTTTACAAGGAATCGCCTTCGCTCAACGTCATCGAGGATCCGGTTTACGACGTCTGGCCCAAGAGCTGCGCGATGACATTCCCGGAGATGGGGCCGGACACGCTTACCGCCGGCGCGGTCGATTCAGGCGGGGCCAGCCGCTCGATCGCGAAGAAGTCGCCGACCGCGCCGGCCGACGCATCCGCCACACCGGCCGCCGCGCCCACATCGCCGCCCGCGGCGGGAACCGGCGCCGCGAGCGCCTCGTCCAACAGCACCCTGTAATCGGTCCGGCCGATCTCGATCGCGCCCAGCGAAGCGAGATGCTCGGTGAGGAACTGGCAATCGAGCAGGGTGAAGCCGCCCGCCGCCAACCGCGCCACGAGATGCGCCATCGCAACCTTGGAGGCGTCGCGCGCCCGGCTGAACATGCTTTCGCCGAAGAACGCCCGGCCGAGCGAGACGCCGTAGAGGCCGCCGACCAGTGCGCCTCCGACATCCCCGGCGCGCCACACCTCGATGGAATGGGCATAGCCGCGCTTGTGCAGCAAATCGTAGGCGACCTCGATCTGATCGTTGATCCAGGTTTCGGGACGATCGCTCGTCTCGTCGGCGCAGGCGGCGATGACGCGGGCGAAGGCGCGATCGGCGGTGACGGCGAGCTTGTCCGAACGCAGCTTCTTGCGAAGAGAGTGCGAGAGGTGGAAGCGATCGAGCGGCATCACGCCGCGGCGTTTGGGCTCCACCCAGAAGATGTCCTGCGCGTCGCGACTGTCGGCCATGGGAAAGACGCCGACCGAATAGGCGCGCAGCAACAGATCGGGATCGATCGGCTCGGCGGCCGCCTTGCGCCCGCGCCCGAGCATCAGCCGGGGCGCCGCCACGAATGGACGGGTGAAAGCGACAAGGGCAAGGACCGAGTCATTCCCCTGCAATATCTGCCTGGCGTGGGAAGGCCGCAAGGCCCCGGTCAAAGGATTTCGCGGACCTTTTCTGGCGGCCGGCCGAGCCGCACGCCCTTTCCGGTTTCGACCAGCGGCCGCTCGATCAGGATCGGGTCCGCCGCCATCGCATCGAGGATCGCCTCGTCCGAAGCGTCGGCCAGCGCCTTCGCGCCCGGCTCGGCCTTGCGCAGCCCTTCCCGCGGGCTCATTCCGGCGCGGGCGTAGAGATGCGCGAGCTCGCTGTGCGACGGCGGCGTCTTCAGATATTCGACGATGCGCACCTCCGCTCCCGCTCCTTCCAGCAACGCCAGCGCCTCGCGCGATTTCGAGCAGCGGGGATTGTGATAGATCGTGGCTTTCATGGTCGGCTGGCCTTCTGCGCGGTTTCTGCGGGCGCCTCAGTACAGGCTCTCCCCCAGCAGCGCCAATCCGATCAGGACCAGCGCGGCATGGACGTAAAGGAGAAATCGCTCGCCATCCAAATAGCGGCCGATGACCCGGCCGAGCAGGATGGCGACGAGCACCGGCGGCAGCGACAACAGATAATAGCCCGTCACCTCCCGCGTCCACAGCCCGGCGACGGCGTATCCCGCCATCACCATCATGCTGGCGGGCAGGAAATAGCCCTGCAGCGTGGCGCGGAAGCGTGGAGGAGGCCAGCGGCGCAACGTGCCGTACACCACCAGCGGCGGGCCGTTCATGCCGTAAGCGCCGCCCAGCACGCCGGCGGCGAGCCCGAACGCCCAGGCGAAGCGATCGTCATGGAGGATGAGCCTGCCGCCCCTGCCCAGCAGCGCGTGCAGCGAGAAGGCGATGATCACTCCCCCGAGCAGCGCCTTGACCACGGGCTCCGGCACACGGGTCAGGAGCAGCAGGCCGAGCGGAATGCCGAACAGGGTGGCCAGCACCAGTCGGCCCGCGCTGCGGACGTGAACATGGGACCAGTCCCGCGCCAGCATGACGATCGCCACGGTGATCGAGCTCAGCGCGGCGATCGGCGCGGCGACATCGACCGGCAGCAGGAAGGCGAGCAGCGGCACCGCGATCAGCGCCTCGCCGAAGCCGAAGACCGAGCGGATCAGGGTGGCCAGGAACAGGACGGCCAATATCCCGATCGTCACGCGCTATTCTCGCTCACGGCGAGGGCGCGGCGCGAGACGGGGCGGCTGGAGCGCGACCGCTCAACTCGGCTCCCGCATCCGGATCGAAGCTGGCGTTCCAGATCGTCGCCAGCGCGGAAATGGCGGTCACGATCAGGAAGGCGACGGTGAAGTCCCCGAGCGCGGGATGGCCGTGGCCGCGCACCGTCATCGCGATGTGCAGCCCGCTCGCCGCGATGCAGATGCCGAGCGAGAGCATGAGCTGCTGGAAGGTCGAATAGAAGCTGGTCGCCCGGCTCATGCGATCCTTGTCGATCTCGTCATAGGCGATGGTGTTGTAGGCGGTGAAGGTGAAGGACATCAGGAATCCGCAGCCGATCAGCACGGCGTAGATGCTCCACATCGGCCAGCTCGGGCGGAAGAAGCCGCACACCGCATAGCCCGCGGTGCCGAGCAGCCCCATCGTCACCAGCGCGTCGCGGAAGCCGAAGCGCTTGAGGATGCGCGGCGCGATGCTCTTCATCACCAGCGATCCCACCGCCGTCGCCACCGTGATCGTGCCGCTGCGCGCCGCCGAGAAGCCGAAGCCCAATTGCATCATCAGCGGCAGCAGGAAGGGCTGCGCGCCCTGCGTGATGCGGGTGAGCGAACCGGCGATGACCGAGAGGCGAAAGGATTTCACGCGCATCAGCGAAAGATCGAGAATGGCGTCCTCCCGCCCCTTCGCGTGGCGCAGATAGAAGCCGCCCGAGACGATGCCGATCGCGATCAGCACGGCGGCGAGGATGCCTTCCCCGGCGCGGCTTGTCATCTCGAAGCCGAACAGCAGGCAGCCGAGCGAAACGCCGCTCAGCGCGAAACCGGCGATGTCGAACGGGGCCGGATGATCGCCGCGAACATCGGCGATGAAGCGGCCGACCAACCAGAAGCCGACGATGCCGATCGGCAGGTTCAGCCAGAAGATCCAGTGCCAGTTCAGATAGGTGACGATGAAGCCGCCGAGCGGCGGCCCCAGGATCGGGCCGATCAGCGCGGGCATGATCAGCCACGACATCGCGTTCACCATGTCCTGCCTGGCGACGCTGCGGAGCAGGACGAGGCGGCCGACCGGGATCATCATCGCGCCGCCGATGCCCTGGACGAAACGCGCCGCCACCATCAGCGGCAGGTCGGTCGCCTGCCCGCAGGCGAGCGAGCCCGCCACGAACAGAGCGATCGCCGCGCGGAACACGCCGCGCGATCCGAAACGATCAGCGATATTGCCCGAGGCCGGGATGAACAGGGCGAGCGCGAGCAGATAGGAGGTGAGCGCCAGGCTCATCGCCGGCGCGGGCACGCCGAAATCGCGCGCCATCGTCGGCAGCGCGGTGGCGAGCACCGTCGCGTCCAGATTCTCCATGAACAGCGCTGTGGCGATGATGAGCGCCACGACGCGGTAACTGGGCGCGGTGGTGACGACCGGCCCCTGATCGCGCACCGGCGCGATCGCGCTGGCGGCGGGGACGATGCCGTCGCGTATCTCGGCGTTGACGGAAGCGAGCCCGCGCCGCCTGGGCTTCAGGAAGGCGGCTACCGGCGAGGGGCGCAAGCGAAGTCTCCCGGCAGGAAGGGCGAGGCGACGCCCTGTCTATCGCGCGCGCGGGGATTGTCCATGCGGGGCGGCCGCTTCAGACCGCCCCGAATGAAAGCCTTAGTTGCTCATCCCATGATCGTGATGGTGATGGCTCGCAAGGATGACCGCGCCGGCGACCACGCCCGCGGCGATCAGGCCGACGATGATCGCGCCCGATCCCGTCATGCCCGCGAGATGACTCTTCTTGGCGCCGAG
>DASSTK010000083.1:0-6439 GCA_035707945.1 Sphingomonas sp. | reverse complement strand
GCCTATGCCGTATGGGGCGGCATCGGCGCGCTCGGCACGGTGCTGGTCGGCGTGCTGTTCTTCGAGGAGCCGCTGGGCGCGGCGCGCATCCTGCTGATCCTGGGCCTGGTCGGCTGCATCGCGGGCCTCAAGCTGGTGAGCCACTGAGGATCGAGGAAGGTCATGGCAGTCCCCGCGCCGCCCGGACCGCGGCGAAGCCGAGCAGGCCGAGCGCGGCGAACAGGCCGGGCAAGCCCCAGCCGAACGCGATCGGCACGGCGGAAAGCAGGCTGATCGCCACCATCGCCAGCGCGTTGGCGACATTGTTGGCCGCCACGTCCCGCGCCCGCGCCGCCGGCTCGCCGAGCGTCTGGAGCAGCGCGTAGAGCGGCACGATATAGACGCCGCCCGCGATCGCCAGCGCGACGAGATCGAGGCAGAGCGCCCAGGCCCGGGGCCGGGCGAGAAAGGCGACGAGGCCGGTCGGCGGGCCGTTCGCCGCCGGCATGGTCGCGCAAAGCGCGAGGCCCAGCGTCAGCAACGCGATGGCAAGAGCGGCGGGGAGGACCGGACGGCCGGTGACGCGCCCGCGCATCAACCTGCCCGCGAGCAAGGAGCCGATCGCCACCCCCACCGAGAAGAGCGCGAGGAAGAAGGCCGCGACCTCGGGCCTTGCGTTCAGCCCCGCCACCAGCGGCACGAACTGCTGGGTCAGCACCGCGCCCAGCGAGAAGAACCAGCTTATGCCGATGATCGTCCGCAGCATCGCCGGGCTCGATCCGGCATGGCGCAGGATGGCGACGGTGCCGCGCGCGATATTCCAGTCGACCGGCGGCGGCGCGCCCTCGGGCGGGGCGGGCGGGATGAAGCGGCTGGCGAGCACGCCCGCCAGCGCCACCCCCATCAGCACCGCGCCGGCCGCCTCCGCGGGCATCAGCCCGCCGCCGATCTGGCCGAGCAGGATGGCGAGGAAGGTGGCGGCCTCGACCATTCCGGTGCCCGTCGCCAGCTCGTCCGCCTTAAGATGCTGGGGCAGGATGGCGTATTTGATCGGGCCGAACAGGGTCGAGTGCGTCCCCATCGCGAACAGGACGAGGTAGAGCAGGGGCAGCGAGGCGACGGCGAGGCCGATCAGCCCGACGGCCATGATCGCCACCTCCGCCAGCTTCACCCAGCGCGCGATCCGCGCCTTGTCGATCCGATCAGCGAACTGACCCGACAGGCTGGAGAAGAGGAAGAAGGGCAGGATGAACACGCCCCCCGCCGCCGTCGCCGCGAGCGCATTGGCTTCGGGATCGCCCTTCAGCACGCGGAAGGCGATCAGGAACAGCATGGCGGAGCGGAACAGATTGTCGTTGAACGCGCCGAGGAACTGGGTGGCGAACAGCGGCCAGAAGCGCCGCGAGGCGAGGAGGGAGAGGCGGGTGGTCATGGCTCCCCCTCCCCTTCAGGGGAGGGGGTCGGGGGGCGGGGCTTGTCGGTTGAGCGGGTCGCGCGGATCACAGGCCCCTCTCCCAACCCTCTCCCCTGAAGGGGAGAGGGCTTTGGGGTGAACCTCCGCTCACACCTCGCCGAACAGTTCGCGCTGCGAGCGTTCGAGCTCGTCGGCGTAGCGTTTGCGGACATGGGCTTCGGTGAGCATCCCCAATATCTCGCCTTCGGGGGTGGCGACGGTGATGTCGTCGACGCCCAGCCGCTCGAAGGTGCGCATCACGGTGGCGACGTCGCGATCGGGGGTGAGCGTCTCGTCCGGGCGGCGGGCGAGTTCGGAAATCACCTCGTCCGTATCCACCCCGTCGGCGAAGACTTCCGTGGTGCGCACCGTGCCGGCGTAATGATTGTCGTCGTCGGTCAGCACCACGCGGCTGGTCGAGCCCAGCGGGAAGCGGCGACGGAACTCCTCCACCGTGATCGATGAAGGGGCGGTGACGGGGGCCTTGCGCATCATCCGCCCGGCGGTGAGCTGCTTCACCCAGCCGATGTCGCGGGCCGAACGGATCACCTCGCCGCGCAGGTGGAAACGCCAGGTGGAGAAGCTGTAGCCGAACAGCTCGCGCACCACCGCGCTGGCGATCAGCGAGGATGTCAGCACGATCGCGGTCAGCGCGAAATCGCGCGTCGCCTCCAGCACCAGGAAGCTCATCGTCATCGGCCCGCCGATCACCGCGACGGCGAGCGCCGCCATGCCGACCAGCGCCGCATCCTGCGTCCAGAGATGCTGGCCCGGCAGCAGCATCTCCACCACATCGGCGTAGATGCGGCCCAAGAGCACGCCCAGGAACAAAGAGGCGAAGAACAGACCGCCGCGGAAGCCGAAGCCGAGCGAGATGGAGGAGGCCAGCATCTTGAGGCCGAAGGTGGCGCAGAGCGCCGCCAACGTCATGTTGCCGGCGAGATCGAGGTGGAGCGCGCCGTGCCCGCCCGAAAGCACCGCCGGCGAGAACCAGGCGAGCGGCATCAGCAGCGCGCCGCCGATCACCGGGCGCACCGGGGGCGGCAGGCGGAGCTTGCGGACGCCCATCTCCAGCAGCGCGACCGTGCGCATCAGGATGATGCCGACGAAGGCGCAGACCACGCCGATGCCGGTGAAGGCGAGATAATCGAGATTGCGGGTGACGCCGGTGGTCTCGACCGCGATCAGATAGGGAATGGAGCCCAATGTCCGCGCCGTCGCCACCCCGGCGATCGCGGCCGCCGCGACGGGCGCGATGGCGGCGGGCGTATAGGCGCCGATCACGATTTCGAAGGCGTAGAAAGCGCCGGTCAAGGGCGCGCCGAACGCCGCGCCCAATGCCGCCCCCGCGCCCGCGCCGACCAGGATGCGCAGGTCCGCGCGGCGCAGCGCCAGCCAGCGCCCGATCACCGAGGCGACGCCGCCGCCGATCTGGGCATAGGCCGCCTCCAGCCCCACCGAAGCGCCGAAGCCGTTGGAAACGAAGGTCTGCGCGGTGACGGTCGCGCTGTCGCGGAAGGGCACGTTGCCGCCGTGGAGCGCGTTCGCCTCCACCACGTCGATCGGCGTGCGCCGCCGCCAGCGTTCGAGCAGGATGTGGAACAGCCCCAGCACCGCGCCGCCGGCGGGCAACGCCAGCAGCCGCCAGGGGGTGATGAGCGGGGCCTCGCTCAGCCTCAGCTCGCCGGGAAGATCATAGAGCAGCCGCTGCAGCGCGTGCGCGACGAGGCTGAGCGACACCGCCAGCGCGCCGCCCGCCGCGCCCACCGCGACCGCGAGCAGGATGAAGACGGCCTCGCTCTGGCGGAGCCTGCGCCTGAGCGCCAGCGCCTGTCGAAGCCCCTTCCTGAACAGCAAGCCACGCCTCCCCGCCGGATGGCCCTGCGGTTTAGCATGAGCGGGGCGGCTGTCACCCCCGGGCGGAACGCCGGATCGACATTTCCCCCGGCGGGAAAAAAGGGGCCGGCGGATCGCTCCGCCGGCCCAGCGTCTTCACGGGTGGAAGCTCAGTTGTAGGCGCGCTCGCCATGCTCGCCGAGATCGAGGCCCTCGCGCTCCACCTCGGGGGCGACGCGCAATCCGGTGACGGCCTTGGCGATGGAGACGGCGATCACCGTGCCGACGGCGGCCCAGACGATGGTGGTCGCCACCGTCTCGAGCTGAACGAGAAGCTGGTGCCCGATCGAGAAACCCGCCTTGCCCGGCCCGCCGAGCAGGGGGGAATAGACGATGCCGGTGCCGATCGCGCCGATCATGCCGCCGATCCCGTGCACCCCGAAAGCGTCCAGCGCGTCGTCATAGCCGAGCCGGGGCTTCAGCACCGATACGGCGTAGAAGCAGATCACGCTCGCCGCCGCGCCCAGCACGATCGCGCCGAACGGGCCGGAATTGCCCGCCGCCGGCGTCACCGCCACCAGCCCGGCGATCAGGCCCGAGCAGAAGCCCAGCGCCGAGCCTCTGTGCCCGTTCAGCCGCTCGACCAGCATCCAGACCAGCCCCGCCGCGGCGGGTGCGACAAGCGTGTTGAGCATGGCGAGCGCCGCCGATGCGTTCGCCTCCAGCGCCGAGCCCGCGTTGAAGCCGAACCAGCCGACCCACAGCAGGCCGGTTCCCACGCCGGTCAAGGTCAGCGAATGAGGCACGATCCGCTCGGTGGGATAACCGATGCGCTTGCCGAGGATGAGGCAGGCGACCAGCGCCGAGACGCCGGCGTTGACGTGCACCACCGTGCCGCCCGCGAAATCCAGCGCGCCCTGGGTGAAGAAAAGCCCGTTCGCCGCCCACACCATATGCGCGATCGGAAAATAGACGATGGTGAGCCAGATCGCGCCGAACAGCAGCACGGCGGAAAACTTCATCCGCTCCACCACCGATCCCAGCACCAGCGCCACCGTGATCGCCGCGAAGGTCATCTGGAAGCAGATGAAGACATATTCGGGAATGGCGACGCCGGGGGTGAAGGTGGCGGCGGTGCTTTCCGGCGTCACCCCGCGCAGGAAGGCTTTTCCGAGGCCGCCCACCACCGGATTGCCGTCCCCGAAGGCCATCGCATAGCCCCAACCCACCCAGATCAGCATGGCGAGCGCCGCCACCGCGCCGATCTGCGTCATGGTGGAAAGCATGTTCTTGGCTCGCGTCAGCCCACCGTAGAACAGCGCGAGCCCCGGCACGATCATCATCAGCACGAGGAGCGTGGAGGTCATCATCCAGGCGGTGTCGCCCTTGTCGACCGTGGGCGCGGCGGCCCAGGCCGGCGCGGCGGTGATAATGGCGGGGACGACGCTGAGTTTGAGCAAGGTGGGAAGGAAGGAGTCCCAGCTCTTTCCTATTTCGCCATCCCCCCGAAAGCGGGGATTCAGCTCCTTCACGCCCTGCCTGAAGCGGCGGTGGGGAGATGGGTTCCCGCTTGCGCGGGAATGACGGCGGGGGATCAGGAACTCCGATTCCATGAACGTGCTGACGTGCCGCATGCCGCCTCCGGTCAATTTCGGAGAGGCACTCGCAAACCATGTGCCAACAGCGGAGTCAGCGGTTTCCCGCGTTGCAACATCATCGGCCCCGCGCCTCCGCCTACCGCTTGGGCGGCAGCGCCGCGCGCCTGCCTAATTTTAGGGCAATTCGTCCAGAAGGCGGCGGGCGCGGGCCTTGTCCGTCTCGTCGACCATCACGCGCGCGGCGAGCAGGCCGCCGAGCCCCATGCCGCCCATGCAGCGATCGAACAGCACCGCCTCGATGCCTTCCGCCCGCAAGCGGCCGCAGACGATCTCGGCGATCGCGGGATTGGCGTAGCTTTCAAGCTCGACCAGCGCCACGTCAGGCGGCCGCCGCCGTGCCGCCGACCGTCAGCCGGTCGATCAGCAGGGTGGGCTGGCCGACGCCCGCGGGGATGTTCTGGCCGCCCTTGCCGCACATGCCGATGCCTTCGTCCAGGCACATGTCGTTGCCGATCGCCTTCACCCGGGTCAGCACCGAAGGTCCGTCGCCGATCAGCGTAGCGCCCTTGATCGGCGCGCCCAGCTTGCCGTTCTCGATCTTGTACGCCTCGGTGCAGGAGAAGACGAACTTGCCCGAGGTGATGTCCACCTGCCCGCCGCCGAAGCTCTTGGCGTAGATGCCGTTGCCGGCGCGCGCGATGATCTCCTGCGGGTCGTCATGGCCGCCGAGCATGAAGGTGTTGGTCATGCGCGGCATCGGCGCGTGGGCGAAGTTCTCGCGCCGCCCGTTGCCGGTGGCGGGGACGCCCATCAGCCGGGCATTGAGGCGATCCTGCATATAGGCCTTCAGGATGCCGTCCTCTATCAGCACGTTGCGCCGGGTGGGCGTGCCCTCGTCGTCGATCGAGAGCGATCCGCGCCGCTCGCCGATCGATCCGTCGTCGATCACGGTGACGCCCGGCGCCGCCACCCGCTCGCCGATCCGGCCGGAGAAGGCGGACGCGCCCTTGCGGTTGAAATCGCCTTCGAGGCCGTGGCCCACCGCCTCGTGCAGCAGCACGCCCGGCCAGCCGGGGCCGCACACCACCGTCATCTCGCCCGCCGGCGCGGGCACGGCCTCCAGGTTGACCAGCGCCTGCGCCAGCGCCTCGTCCACCGCGCGGCCCCAGACGGCGGGATCGAACAACCGATCGTAGAGATAGCGGCCGCCGAGCCCGAAATAGCCGCTCTCGCGCCGCCCGTTCCGTTCGGCGACGATCGAGACGGAGAGGCGAACGAGCGGCCGCACGTCGAAGGCGACGAAGCCGTCCGGCCGCACGATCTCGACCACGCTCCACGAACCCGCCAGCGCCGCCGAAACCTGCGCCACACGCGGATCCTTCGCCCGCGCCGCCGCGTCGATCGCCTGGCACAGCTCCACCTTCTTCGCGAAGGGCACGAGGCTCAGCGGATCGGCGTCCCCGTAGAGATGCCGGTTGGTGCGCGGCGGCGGCGCGGCGTGCGCGGCCCTGGCGGGATCGAGCAGGCTCATCGTCTCGCCCGCGCGGCGGATCGCGCGCTCGCTGATCTCGTT